>NZ_JAZGQE010000008.1:0-58438 GCF_048593885.1 Yersinia sp. 1252 StPb PI
ATGGATAGGGCCGTAAAAAGAAAAGGCCAGCCCAAGGGAGATTGGGCTAGCCAAGGAGGTGGTTCCTAGTCTTGCTGTAAAACTTTTTTAGTTCTTGATTGTACTCGAGCTATGCTACCCCAGCGTAATTATAATTGATGTGATCCATTTCTAATATTTGCTAAAAATGCCATCTTGGCGATGGCATTATTTTTTTATCGCTTTACGTTACGCTTTTTCATGGGGGTTTCGGCTATTTGTCCCATTTAGATTACGTACCAGTAAGCCATATTCCACGTTAATGTCCGCGGGGATGGGCAAATACATGATATGACCATTACCCGGTGCAATATCTGCCGGCTGACCTTTTTTATCTTGCATGCTGTCGAGAATAAACTGGATATTGCCGTTTGGTGTCATCAGCTCAACACTATCACCAACCGAGAATTTGTTTTTGACCACCACTTCAGCCAAGCCGTCACGACGCACTCCGGTAAACTCACCGACAAATTGCTGGCGCTCAGAAACTGAATAGCCGTAATCGTAAGTTTGTTGCTCTTCATGCACATGACGGCGCAGGAAGCCTTCGGTATAACCCCGGTGAGCCAAGCCTTCCAGTGTGGTCAACAAGGTTGGATCAAAAGGTTTACCCGCAACCGCATCATCGATAGCACGGCGGTAAACCTGTGCGGTACGGGCGCAATAGTAGAAGGATTTAGTCCGACCCTCAATTTTCAGTGAATGCACACCTAATTGCGTCAGGCGTTCCACATGTTGAATAGCGCGTAGGTCTTTTGAGTTCATGATGTAAGTGCCGTGCTCATCTTCGGTGGCGGTCATGTACTCACCAGGGCGCTGTGCTTCCTCAATCATAAACACTTTATCGGTCGGTGCACCGATACCCAGTGTTGGCTCGATATTCTTTACCGCAATCGGTTGGTGAATATGCACGATGTTGCCGATTTCATCTTCTTTGCCTTCCTGAACATTATATTCCCAGCGGCAGGCATTGGTGCAGGTTCCCTGATTCGGGTCGCGTTTATTGATATAACCAGATAGCAGGCAACGGCCGGAATAGGCCATGCACAGTGCGCCGTGGACAAAAATCTCCAGCTCCATATCAGGAACTTGTGCGCGTATTTCTGCAATTTCTTCCAGTGATAACTCGCGGGAGAGAATAACGCGGGTCAAACCCATCTGTTGCCAAAATTTGACGGTAGCCCAGTTGACGGCGTTAGCTTGTACTGACAGATGAATATCCATCTGCGGGAATGCCTCACGTACCATCATGATCAAGCCGGGATCCGACATAATCAGTGCATCCGGCCCCATATCGATCACCGGTTTTAAATCACGCAGAAAGGTTTTCAGTTTGGAGTTGTGGGGGGCAATATTCACGACCACATAGAAGCGCTTACCGAGGGCATGCGCTTCCTGAATACCTAATGCCAGGTTCTCGTGATTAAATTCATTATTACGCACCCGCAGGCTATAACGCGGTTGGCCGGCGTAAACCGCATCCGCCCCATAAGCAAAGGCATAACGCATGTTTTTAAGGGTACCGGCAGGCGATAATAATTCCGGGGTAAAAGGAATAGATGAAGACATATAAGTGGCTCTCAGTCTGAGTTCAAGTCAGAACCACGCCCGAAGGGGTGGTTAAAAGCCGGGGATTGTAACCTCGCCAATCATGAAAATCAGCCATTGCACAATTTTTGTAGGGTTTAAATGATCTGGATCAGTTTAAGCGGATTTTAATGTCTTAGAGCCTAAGGAAATAATCCGTTAATTGAGCAGTTTTTTGCACATAAATGCTGATTTATTCTTTTTATGAGCAGTTTTTTGCTCAAGAGGTGTTGGTGGCTAAACTAACGATACAGATCTTCAATCACGGTCTTTGGCATGATGCCGCAATACTGCATTAATTAAACGGCCTGAGGGGATCTGGCTCTCGCCTATCTATAATTTTGCCCCGATGAAAGCAGATCCTAAAGGTATTCCCAGAGTGACTCAATGGGACTCGCCCTATGAAGAGGGAGGGAATTTTGACTGGAAGGGCATTATTACTGAGTTATCTGATCTTGCTGACCCTGACCCTGACCCTGACCGTGTCTTTTTGGCATTCCAGCAAATGGCTGAAAATCTAATAGGTTTGAAGGCTCGTCTTAAAATGCGAGGAGTACCGGACAGCATTCTTAATATGCCGGGAATGGCTTTTGATTATTTGGATGAAAAATTACAACGCTGGGCACATTTATGAAAGTGAAACTTTCACCGCAAGAGCGTGAGAACTTGTTGCTGCTGTTACTAAGCCAGCTATTTAGTGAACAGATATCTACAGGGGAATTACTGCGCAAACTTAGAAAAGAGATGCTAACCATGTCTCAGGACGAGTTTTCATCTTTGGTTAATATCAGCCGACGTACTTTGTCTGATATTGAAACGGATAAAGGGGGCCAGACGTTATCTGTGCTTGGGCGTGTTTTTCGGCCTTTTGGTTTGAAAATAGGTTTATTACCACGTAACCAGCAGGTATTGAAAAAAATGCTGGAGAAAGAGTTTGCAGCGGTAACCGAAGATCAGAAACGTTTGAAGTGAGATGCGCGGTCACTCGCCCCGCGCAGGTACGTTTAAGCAACGAATGTAGGTAAAATAGCGCTATCAGATAAATAAAAATTACAGCGTCAAATCTTTAATTATGGTGGTCGGGCCATTTTTTATTACGGAGGCAATGCCTTTTTTGGCAGCAGCGTCAGAACTGTAGGATTCACTGACGCCAATAACCTGATGGTTTTTCGCTTTCAAAACGAAATAAGGTTCATTTTTGACGTTGTGCTTCAGCTCATATTGGCTTTCCAGTGGGGAGTTACTTTGCACTGATGATATGCCGTTTTCAGCCGAAGCCTTACTGGCGTACATCTCACTGGAGAGAATAGTTTCGCCATTGCTGGCTTTTAGATTGAAATAGTGCTGCCCATTCTTTGCCTTATTAAGCTCATAGTAACCCATGGTCATAGTGGTTCTCCTGTTGGTTGTGATACCTCTAATGAGTGTAGTCAACGTTGACCGGATGTCAGGTCAATGCGCCATGCACCACCAACATAACGCACCTTTGGCAAAGACGGCATTACAGTAAACGACAGATCTCTGCTTCCCAGCGATACCCCATACCGTACACTGCACGGATAAATGGCTTCTTGCCATCGAGTGATTCCAGCTTGCGCCGGAGATTTTTGATATGGCTATCGATAGTGCGATCCGTCACCACGCGGTAATCGTCATACAGATTATTCAGCAGTTGCTCACGGCTAAACACATGGCCTGGTTGGGTTGCCAGTATTTTCAGCAGACGAAATTCTGCCGGGGTCAATTCCAACTGATGGCCCAGATAACTGGCCTGAAAGCGGGATTCATCAATCAGCAGTGGCACCGTATCACTTGGCTGCTGCGGTAGCGGTCGGCAGCGGCGCAGAATGGTTTTGACCCGCGCCACCACTTCCCGCGGGCTATAGGGTTTGCAGATATAGTCGTCAGCACCGATCTCCAGCCCCAGTAATCGATCAATCTCTTCGGTTTTTGCCGTCACCATCATAATCGGCACATCAGAGAAACGGCGAATTTCTCGGCAAATGGTAATGCCATCGCTACCGGGTAACATTAAATCCAGCAAAATAATGGCCGGTGGCGACTGACGGACTGCCGCCACTACCTCGTCACCCCTGGTGAGCCATTGGGTCTGATAACCCGCAGCTTGCAGGTAATCGACCAATAACTGGCCGAGCTTCGGTTCATCTTCAACAATCAATACGGAGCCAGATTGGCTGGCAGACTGAAGCGGCTCGTGCATTACAATGAACTACCCTATGGAATGGAATAGCGGAAATACTACCGTAATCCGCAGGCCACCCAAAGGTGAATGTTCGGCGCTGATTTTGCCACCGTGGGCCTCGACAATATTGTGGCATATCGCCAGCCCTAGTCCTGAGCCGCCGCTTGCGCGGTTACGTGAGCTTTCGGTGCGATAAAAACGCTCAAAAATACGTTGTAGCTGTTCATCACTAAGGCCCGGTTTACTGTCCTGCCAGTGTAGGGTTAATGCTTCTTCTTCTGGCAGTGCGATAATCTCAAGCTGCCCGCCTTCATTGGTATAACGCAGACTGTTTTCCAGTAAATTATGAAATAGCTGATTCAATCGGTCGGGGTCGCCGAACATTATTGCCTGTTCAGGCAGATGGGCGGTAATGGTGATATTTTTACTTTGGAAACGACCATGGAAGCTGGCGATAGCGATTTGTAACAGACGCACGGCATCCAGTTGGGTTTTACGGTAGGCCAGTGCACCACGATCTGAGAGCGATAACTGATGCAGGTCGTTGACCAGTTTGGTCAGAATTCCTACCTCGGCTTGCAGTGAGATCAAGGATTCAGGTGTTGGTTGGCGCACACCATCCTGTAGCGCCTCCAACTCGCCGCGCAGTACCGCCAGTGGCGTGCGTAATTCATGCGAGACATCGGCCATAAAGTCGCGCCGCATTTGCTCATTTTTCTCCAACGAACTGGCAAGTTGGTTAAAATCTTGTGCCAAACGGCCCAGTTCGTCACGGCTACTGACCGCCACTCGAGTGCTGAAATCACCGGCAGCTAAGCGGTGAGTGCCTTCCACTAACCGTTTTACCGGTGCCAACATCCCGCGCGATAAAACCCAGGTCACCGCTGCCGCCAGCAGGGTTGATAAGCCGACAATAATCCAACTGGTGCGGCGCTGTTGCTGGTCAAAGTTAATATCTGCATTACGCGTCAGTTTTTCGGGGGGTGTGGACATCACCCAGCCCACCACGTTTTTATTCACCTTGATGGCGCGACGGCTAGCTTCTTTCGGCACCTGACCGGTGTGCCCGACCAGTAGATTATTGTGATTATCGACCACCCAGAACTGAGCGCGCCAGCCTCGTGGCGGCAGATTGCGGCTGTTATCACCGCTCTGCTCGAAAGAGCGCATGATCTGATAAATCACCTGATCATTATTACGCAGGAAATCCCAGTTACCGTAACGCTGATATTGCACCTCAAGCGCGTCTCCCAACATGGCGATACGTTGTTCATTGCTTTGTTTGATGTAATCAATGAATCCGCGCTCGAAGCTGGCTCTAACCCCCCAGTGCATGGTGATCAACACCAGCATGCAGGTAGCAAATATTGCCATAAACAGTTTTCCGGTAATGCCGATTCTCATTATGTTTTCACCTGTTCTATCGGTTGGCCGGTTTAATGGGTTGGCGGACCAGATTACGATTGGTGCCGGTATCCGGCGGCACGTGATTAAATATCAGGGCGGGCAGAGCAATAATAATGGCCATACACATATAGCTGTACAAGAACGCGCTGTGGGTTGCCGGGGTATTGGTAACCACCTGATTATGTGCAAACACGCCCAACAATATCCCGGCGGTACTGACCCCCAGACTCATGGAGAGTTGCATCACCATCGACAGCAAGCTATTGCCGCTACTGGCAAGGCGGTTTGGTAAATCTTTCAGGGTTAAGGTATTCATGGTGGAGAAGCGCAGTGCGTTAACCATTCCCTGGAAAAATAGCACCACCGGCAGTAGCCATAGCCAGCCCATCAGTGCCACCAGCGGGAAGCTCAGACTAACCACCGCCAGCAGCAATGTCGCGCTGACCAACACTTGCCGGTAGCCGAAGCGGTTAACCACCTGCACGATAATTCGCTTCATGCCCATACTGCCGATAATCATCGGGATCATCATTAAACCTGCATGGAACGGCGTGAATCCCAGCCCGATTTGCAGGAAAATCGGGGTCATAAAGGGCAGCATGCCACTGCCAATGCGCGCAGTCATACTTGCAGTCAGGCCAAGGGCATAGGATTTGTTTTTGAACAATCTCAGTGAAAATAGCGCAGCGTTATTACCTCGGGCATGCCACCAATATCCGGCCAGAGCCAACATCCCAGACAAGACTAAACCCGCAATTGCCAGCGGTGGCAAACCCAGCCCTTTATGGCCATCTAACGCCAGTGTTAGGGTTGCCATGCCGATAGCCAGCATGATAAAGCCGCTGATATCAAAGCGACGGGTACGCATGGTGTAGTTAGGCATCAGCAGCAGAGTAGCTAACGCGCCAACCACCCCCACCGGTAGGTTGATCAAGAAGATCCAGTGCCAACTGGCGTATTCCACCAGAAATCCCCCCAGCGCCGGGCCAACCAATGGCCCAATCTGGCCGGGTAGGGTGACAAAGGCCATCGCCGACATATATTGTTCGCGTGGCACGATCTTCATCACCGTCAGGCGGCCCACGGGTACCATCATTGCGCCACCGACCCCTTGAATCACGCGAGAGGCGATAAGCTCATTCAGGGTTTCAGATTGCGCGCACATCAGTGAACCAAGGGTAAACAGAATGATTGCTGAGAAAAATACCCACTTAACCCCGACACGATCAGCCAACCACCCGCTAGCGGGCAGCATCACCGCCACCGTCAACACATACGACACAATGACCGATTGCATACGCAATGGGTTCTCACCCAAACTGGCCGCAATCGAGGGCAGGGCGGTATTGACGATGGTGGTATCCAGCGTCTGCATAAAGAAACCGAAGGCAACGATCCACAGTTGCCAGCGTATACTCGTCATCTTTCAACCTGCTGCTGTGTTGACTGCATTCGCTTACCCGAATCACTTACGGGTTTTGACCTTAAAATATAAGTCAGCTCATCGGGACTCTCTCGCTTGCCGCCTGGATATATCGCCATAGGCTATTCCAGCTTCATTAGCGGCTGCTTACTAAAGCGGCTACGTAATCGGTCAAAATAGAGGTAAACCACCGGTGTGGTATACAGTGTTAGCAATTGGCTCATTACCAGCCCACCGACAATGGTTATCCCCAGTGGTTGACGTAACTCTGCCCCATCACCACTGCTTAGCACCAGTGGCAGCGCCCCGAACAAGGCGGCCAATGTGGTCATTAGAATCGGCCGAAAGCGCAATAAACTGGCCTGAAAAATAGCATCGCGGGCGCTGAGATTGCCATTACGTTGCGCGTCGAGGGCAAAGTCCACCATCATAATGGCGTTCTTTTTCACGATACCAATCAATAGCATAATGCCAATAAGTGCGATCAGGCTAAAGGGGGCGTCGAACAGTTCTAGCGCCAGTAGCGCGCCCACCCCAGCAGAGGGCAGTGTGGACAGAATGGTCAGTGGATGAACATAGCTCTCATACAACATCCCGAGCACGATATACACCGTAGCGATAGCGGCCATAATCAGCCACAACTGCGATTTCAGTGTTTCCTGGAATACCTGTGCGGTACCAGTAAAGGTGCCGCGCACGGTGGCAGGCACCCCAAGTTCCGTCATTACCCGCTCAACGGCGGCGGTTGCTTCAGATAAACTGCCGCCTTCCGGTAAGTTAAATGAGATGGTCGAGGCGGCGGATAAGCCTTGATGATTAACCGACAGTGGCGCATTGGCCGGTTGCCACTTGGCGAAATAAGACAATGGAATTGACTGACCGCTACTATTAATCACAAACATCTTATCGAGCGAACTGACATCCTGAGTGTATTGGGGGGCGACTTCCATCACCACTTTGTATTGGTTCAACGGTTGATAAATGGTGGAGATCTGCCGTTGACCAAAGGCGTTGTTTAACAGGGCATTGGCTGTGGACACATCAATCCCCAAGCGCGCCATGGTCTCGCGATCGTAAGTCAGTGCCATCTCCGAGCCTTTATCCTGCTGGTCAGAGTTAACATCTGCCAGCTCCGGCAATTTAGCCAGCGCGGCGCGGACTTTGGGTTCCCATTCACGTAGTGCGGCTAAATCGTCAGCTAACAGCGTAAATTGATAACTGGCGTTGGCTTGACGGCCACCGACGCGAATGTCCTGCACTGGTGCAAGGAACAGGCTCGCCCCCGGTTCTTTGGCTAGTTTGGCACGCAGACGAGTGATAATTTGCTGAGCGCTCTCACTGCGCTCACTCAAGGGTTTGAGCGAGATAAACATCGACCCGCTATTCGTGCGTGAGCCACCGGTGAAGCCGGTGACATTGTCGACCGCCGGGTCATCGTTGACTATCTTCATGAAATCCTTCAGCTTCTGCTGCATCGACTGAAACGAAATACTTTGATCAGCTTGGATAAAGCCCATCATCCGGCCAGTATCCTGCTCGGGGAAAAAGGTTTTCGGGATACTGATATAGAGCCAAACATTGAGCGCGATAGTGGAAAGCAGCACCACCATTACCCAACGTGTATGACCCAGTACCCAATTGAGTGAGCGACCATAACCTTGCTGAATAGACAGCAGCATTTTACCAAACCCGCGAATCCGGGGTTGCTGACCAACCGGGTGTGATCGTAGCAAATGGGCGCACATCATTGGCGTCAACGTGAGGGAAATGACCAGTGAGATGCCGATAGCCACCGACAGTGTTATGGCAAACTCGCGGAATAAACGGCCCGGTAACCCTTCCATCAGCAGCAGTGGAATAAACACGGCCACCAGCGAAATACTCATCGACAACACGGTAAAGCCCACTTCGCGCACCCCGCGCAGGGCGGCGGCCATTGGTTTTACCCCCGCTTCCAGATGGCGGGAAATATTCTCCAGCACCACAATGGCATCATCAACTACGAAGCCGGTGGCGATGGTCAATGCCATCAATGACAAGTTATTCAGGCTAAAACCGCACAGATACATAGCGGTAAATGTTCCGATCAACGAAACCGGCACGGCAACCGCGGGAATAAGCGTGGCACGGCCGGAGCGCAGAAACAGGAATACCACCAGAATCACCAAAGCTACGGCTATCATCAATGAGCGCTCCACTTCATCTAACGAAGCACGAATGGTCGGCGAGCGATCTTGTGCAATAGTCAACTGAATTGAGGCGGGGATCGAGGCACGCAGGGCCGGAAGTTCTGCTCGGATCCGGTCGACGGTGGCGATAATATTTGCCCCCGGCTCGCGGCTGATTACTAACAGCACCGCCGGTTTGCCATCGGACATCCCGGCGTTACGCACATCTTGCACTGAGTCCACCACCGTGGCGACATCCTGTAGCCGTACCGCTGAACCATTGTTGTAATGAATTACCAGCGGGCGATAACCCTCTGCGGTTTTGATCTCATCATTGGCCTGCACCTGCCAGTGCTGTTGGCTGGAATCGATAGCGCCTTGTGGGCGGCGGACGTTGGCGGCGCTGATTGCTTGTCGCACTGCATCCAGCGAAACGCCTTGGTTAAACAGCGCACCAGGGTTCAATTCAACCCGCACCGCAGGCAGGGAACTGCCTCCCACCGAGACATCACTGACCCCCTCGGTTTGAGCAATTTTCTGCGCCAATTTGGTAGAGGCAAAATCATACAACTGACCTTGGGTAAAGGTATCCGAGGTCAGCGTCATTATCATGATGGGTGCATCCGACGGGTTCATCTTGCGATAGGTCGGGCGGTTTGGCATGCCGGTAGGTAGCAAGCTTTGCGCGGCATTAAGCGCTGCCTGCACATCACGGGCCGCACCGTTGATATCTCGATTAAGATCAAATTGCAGAATGATCCGCGTGCTGCCCAATGAACTGGTAGAGGTCATTTCATTGACGCCCGCAATTCTGCCCAGAGCGCGTTCCAGCGGTGTGGCAATTGAGGACGCCATGGTCTCAGGATCGGCCCCTGGCATCGATGCACTCACCGAAATCACCGGATAATCCACCTGCGGCAGCGGTGATACCGGCAATAAGCTAAAACCGATAATTCCGCTGAGGGTGATAGCCAGTGTCAGCAGGGTGGTAGCCACCGGGCGATGGATGAACAGAGCGAAGAATTTCACGGCTGCTCCTGCCCATGGGGTAATTCAGGTGTGTCAGTATCCTGATGGCGATAGCGATTTTTGCCATGGGAGTTGCGTGCCAGTTTATCGAACAACAGATAGATAACCGGGGTGGTAAACAGGGTTAGTACCTGACTGACAATCAGCCCGCCGACCATACACACACCCAGCGGTTGGCGTAGCTCGGCCCCGGCCCCGGTACTGAGCATTAATGGCAATGCACCAAACAGCGCTGCCAATGTGGTCATCAGAATGGGGCGGAAACGTAACAAGCACGCCTGATAGATAGCATCATACGGGGTCATCCCCTGATCCCGTTCTGCGGCCAGTGCAAAGTCGATCATCATGATGGCATTCTTCTTCACAATCCCGATCAGCAGAATAATGCCGATAATGGCAATCACATCCAGCTCATTGCCGGTCAGCATCAGCGCCAGCAAGGCACCGACACCGGCGGTGGGCAGAGTTGACAAGATAGTGACCGGATGAATAAAGCTTTCATATAACACGCCGAGCACGATATACATCGCCACAATCGCGGCGATAATCAGCCACAGCGTGCTACCGAGTGCGGCCTGAAATGCCAGCGTAGAGCCTTGGAAGCGGGTGGTGATATCCGCCGGTAGCTGAATTGCCTGCTCAGCTTGTGTCACCGCGTTTACCCCCTCACCCAAGGAATATCCCGGCGCCAGATTGAAGGAGATAGTGGCTGACGGGAATTGATTCAAATGGTTAATCGATAATGGCCCGAAGCGCTCCTCAATGGTGGCAATACTGCTCAGCGGCACCCCTTTACCGTCGCTGCCGGTCAGGCGGATATCGTTAAACGCCGCCAACCCCGGCGTGGCCTGCACGTCATGTTCCAGCACCACGCGGTATTGGTTGGCTTGGGTATAAATGGTGGAAATCAGGCGTTGACCGAAGGCGTTATATAGCGCGCTGTCGATAGCCGCCATCGTGATACCTAAACGGCTGGCGCTATCGCGATCGACATTAACAAACGCCACCAATCCTCGATCCTGCCAATCACTGGTGACATCCTGGAAGGGAGCTTGTTGCTGCAACTGACTAACCAGCTTCGGTACCCAAGTGCTCAACTCCTCAAGTGTCGTGGCTTGCAGGGTGAACTGATATTGTGTCCGGCTCAGTTGCGTATCAATGGTCAGATCCTGTACCGGCTGTAAGTAAAGTTTAATCCCCGGGACGCCGGTAACGCTTTCCTGTAAGCGGGTAATGATCTGTGGGATGCGATCGTCACGGCTGTTAAGTGGTTTAAGGTTAATCTGCAACCGGCCATTGTTCAGCGTGGCATTGGTACCGTCAACGCCGACAAATGAGGTCAAGCTTTCTACCGCTGGATCTTTAAGGATAATGGCGGCCACTTGTTGCTGGCGTTCCGCCATATTACTGAATGAAACGGATTGCGGTGCTTCCAGGGTTCCTTGAATCAGACCATTGTCTTGCAACGGGAAGAAACCTTTCGGCATCAGCAGGTAAAGCAGCACCGTCAGGACCAGTGTGCTCACCGCTACGCCCAATGTTATCCATTGATGATTAAGCACTTTTTTTAGTGCCACGGCATAATGGGCGATCACCCAGTTAAAGAACTTCTCACTGGCGCGTGACAGGCGGTTTTGCTTACGCAGTGACTCATAACTGAGCATCCGCGCGCACATCATTGGGGTCAGGGTCAGCGAAACTACCGCTGAAATCAAGATCGCCACCGCCAGTGTTACGGCAAATTCGCGGAACAGCCGGCCCACGATATCGCCCATAAACAGCAACGGAATCAACACTGCAATTAATGAGAAGGTGAGTGAAATAATGGTAAAGCCAATCTCACCGGCCCCTTTTAGTGCCGCATCCAGCGGTCTCTCGCCTTTTTCGATATAACGGGAGATATTCTCTATCACCACGATGGCGTCATCGACCACAAAGCCGGTGGCAATGGTCAGCGCCATTAACGTCAGGTTATTGATTGAAAACCCGAGAAAATACATCGCCGCAAAGGTCCCAATCAGTGATAGCGGTACTGCGACACTGGGGATAATGGTGGCGGCGGCATTGCGCAGAAACAGATAAATCACCATCACCACCAGCACAATGGCGAGCAATAACTCAAACTGCACATCACTGACGGAGGCGCGGATGGTGGTGGTACGATCGGTGAGTACCTTGACATCAACCGACTTGGGCAAGCTTTTGATCAACTCCGGCAGCATCTCGCGAATACTGTCCGCGGTGGCAATGACGTTGACCCCCGGCTGGCGCTGGATATTCAACACAATCGCCTGCTGGGTATTGGCCCACGCAGCCAGTTTGTTATTTTCCGCGCCCTGCTCAATGGTGGCGACATCCTGCAAGCGGATCGGCGCTCCATTTTGGTATGCAATGATCAGATCACGGTAATCCTCGGCAGATTTCATCTGGTCATTAGCCGACAATGTCACCGAACGGGTGGGGCCATCGAGGCTACCTTTGGCGGAATTGACGTTAGCATTGCTGATGGCAGTACGAATGGTTTCGCTGTCCAGCCCCAATGCGGCGACCGCTGGGGCATTCAGTTTCACCCGCACGGCGGGGCGCTGTCCGCCGGAAATAGTGACCAGACCGACCCCGGTGACTTGCGATATTTTCTGCGCAATCCGGGTTTCGACCATATCTTCTACTTGCGTCATCGGGATGGCAGTGGAGGTCACAGCCAAGGTCATAATCGGCGGATCAGCCGGATTCACTTTGCTGTAAATCGGGGGATAAGGTAGGTCATTGGGCAGTAGATTGGTGGCGGAGTTAATGGCAGCCTGCACCTCTTGCTCTGCTACATCCAGTGGCAAGGTAAGCTGGAATTGCAGCGTAATCACTGATGCACCACCCGAACTTTGTGATGCCATCTGCTTGAGGCCGGACATTTGGCCAAACTGGCGCTCCAGTGGCGCGGTAATGGATGATGTCACCACATCCGGGCTGGCCCCAGGATAGAGTGTCACGACCTGAATCGTCGGGTAATCAACCTCCGGCAGGGCAGAAACCGGCAGCGCGCGGTAACCGAGAATCCCGGCCAGCAGAATGGCAATCATAAATAATGTGGTGGCAACCGGGCGTAGGATAAACAGCCGTGACGGCCCGCCACCAGGTGTTGGAGGCATCACTTGCATCAGGATTTCTCCGCAGGAACAGTGTTACTCGCCGCTCTTGTGCCCCGATGTGTGGCTTTCTCCTCCGTGGCTGCTTTCTCTGCGACACCCGTTTGGTTTGCTGCTGCGGCCCGTGGTGTTACTACTTCGACCTGTAAGCCTTCGGTCAGGCGATCAATACCGTCAGTGACCACGCGTTGACCTGCATTGAGGCCGGCGCTAATAACCACTTGTTTGCTGTCTTGAATACCGGTAGTGACCAGATGCTTACTGACTTTATTCTCATCATTTAGGGTCCAGACAAAGCTCCCTTCGTTGCCCATTTGTACGGCGGCGGTTGGCACCACCACGGCATTTTGCAGTAAATCTACTTTGATACGGGCGTTAACAAACTGGTTGGGGAACAGGATGTCATCGTCATTGGCAAAGCGTGCTTTCAGCTTAATGGTGCCGGTGGTGGTATCAATTTGGTTATCAATACTGAGCAAATAGCCCTGTGCCAGTCGCTGTTTATTGGTGCGATCCCAAGCTTCTACTGGCACGGTAGTGTTATTTTTGGCCGCATTTTTCTGCGCTTGCATGATGGCGGGGATATCGCTTTCTGGCAGCGTAAAGACCACATCAACCGGATGTGTCTGAGTGATCACCACTATGGGGGCTGTGGTACCGCTGGTAATGTAATTACCGACATCGACCTGTTTTAGCCCCACTTTGCCAGATATGGGGGCGGTAATTCGGCTATAAGTCAGTTGCAGTTTGGCACTGTCGATAGCGCCTTGATCGGCTTTAACACTGCCTTCACTTTGGCGCACTAATGAGGCTTGAGTATCGAGCTCTTGTTGTGAAATGACCCCGGTTTTCACCAGTTTTTGGTAGCGGGCCAAATCACGGCGGGCATTGTCCAGCGTGGCCTGATCCTTTGCCAGTTGGCCCTGTGCTTGGGTCAGTTGTACCTGATAAGGGCGCGGGTCAATCTCCACCAGTAAGTCACCGGCGTTGACCTGTTGCCCTTCAGTAAAGTGGATTGCCATTAATTGGCCATCGACCCGGCTGGTCACGGTGACGGTATTGGCGGCAATCACGGTACCTAGGCCGGTAAGATAACGGGGTACGGCTTGTTCGGTGGCTGTGGCCGCCTGTACCGGCGACATGGGCATATTACGTCGGCCACCGGCGCGGGCTGTTGTCGTCCCGCCAGCGGTGTGCTGCGCACCTGGCGCGGTGTTGGTGGCGGCCGCGCTAAAATAGCGCCAGGCAAATATAGCAACAGTAATCGCCACCACCGCCCCGAGTAACATCAGTACCCTGGAAGTGCGTTTGGATTGAGCTTTCATGATGGCGGGAGTCCTTTTTGTTTATTTTGTTATGCGCACATAGATGCAATCAATTGGGTATTGATATGTTACTAGTTTAGCGGGGATTTACCGGATAAAAATGGAGGAAATATGGAAGTAGTGTCAGGGTATGTGGGATTTTGGTTTTTATAATTTTAGGATTCAAAACTGATAGGGTTTGGTTGCGGTTGATATTCGATTAAGTGATGTGATCTGTTTCTTGATTACCCACTGCGCAGTGGGTAATCAAAATAGCATTAACGATACAGGGTCTGCGCCCAACGGGCCAAACCGGCGGTCACTGAGCCGAAGTCATTGCCACCCACCAACGGGATACCCGGTAGTTGCTGTTGCAGGGCGGCTCGCAATAACGGGGAGCGAGCACTGCCGCCTGTCAGATAGATGACATCTGGAGTGATATGGCTGGTGGATAATGCCAAACTGACTTGTTCCTGAATCCGTTGTAGTGGCTGAGATATGGCTTCAGCAAGCTGTTGCTGGTTGATAGTCTGGCCTAACTCAGGCTCGACAAAATTCAGTGCAGTCGCCACTTGTGCTTGTTCGGATAGCGCGATTTTGCTCTCTTCCGCCGCCCGAACTAAACGATAACTCAGGCGCTGTTGATACACTTTCAGCAGGCGCTCTACTTGCTGTGGATTTGCCGCGTCACGAATCAAATCACGCAGGAAGCGGCCGTTAACCGTGCTGTAGAAATCGCTCTGTGCCGGAACATCGTTAGTCGCAACGGCATTCCAATAGGGCAGTGACGGCAGAGCAATCCCTTTTTCGGTTTCGCCCCCCATACCAAACAGCGGCATCAGTTGTTTAAACGCGAGCATAATATCCAGATCGTTACCACCAACGCGACAACCACTGTGACCCAGCAGGCTTTGTTGACGGTCTGCCAGCCCCTGCCATTTAGGCCCCATCAATAGCACCGAGCAGTCAGTGGTACCACCACCGATATCCACCACGAGTACGGTTTTTTCTTCTGTCAGCGTCGCTTCAAAATCCAGCCCTGCCGCGACCGGTTCAAACTGGAAAGCAATATCGCGAAAACCGGCGCGTTGGGCGGCGCGCAGTAAAATCCCTTCCGCCTGGCGGTTAGCATCCTCACCGCCAGAGCCTTGGAAGTTGACTGGACGGCCAATTACGGTCTGACTGATTTCTGATGCCAGTACGGATTCTGCCTGACGTTTGATATGGAACATCATGGCGCAGACCAAATCCTCAAACAGCGCTAATTGCTGAGGTTTCAGCCCATTGGCACCCAGGAAGGATTTAGGTGATTTTACAAAGTATACGTCTTCAGGGTCTTCGATATAGTGGGCGAGGGCAGACAGGCCAAATGTCAGACTGTCGGCGGCAACCGGAATATCCTCTTCGCGATTGAATGCCATGGCCCGGCGTAATAGCTGCTGATTTTCGTCGCTACCGGTGGGTACCTGCCAGTGGCGGTGCAGGCATTCACTGACCGCTTCCCGTGTTGGCGCGCACAACATGGAGGGCAGATAGACGTCATTATTTTCCAGTGCCAGTAAGTTGGGAGCATCATCCCGCATCACGGCAACTGAGCAGTTTGCTGTGCCGTAGTCAAAACCAATGAACATAATTGCCCCCCAGGCCAAATAAAGGGGTGCGACTTTACCCGAGAGTGGGCAGCGGGGCAATCGTCATGTTAGTGATTTTTTAATCATGGTTGAGGATGCAACATGATGAGCCGGTTATTTAATCGCAAAATAGCCACTGTTGAGTAAATCAGACAACGGCTGCGGCGGGCTAATGGTTTCACCGTCAGCTAAATCGACACCGATGGTTATCAGTTTATTGAGCGTCAGAGGGAGTTCTGCTGGCCCAGCCAGAGTGGCGATATTGGCTCGCTGAGCGGTACCATTAATGATAGAGACCAGCACTTCATCCATCTGATTAATATGGATATGGGAAATTAAGTCGCTGTTAAACTTAAGATAATCGATAGTGTGATCCGCCAGTAACTCGAAATCATTCAGGTTATGACCAAACTCTTTAACGATGAGTTTGCAGCCCAGTTGTTGCAATTTGGCGAGAAAATTGCCAATCGCGAAGGGGTATTGCAGTAAGGTGGATTCATCGACCATCCAATAGAGACTTTGTGTTGGCAGTACGGTTTGCCGCACCAAGGTCAGCAATGATTGGCGGAACTCTTCTTTGAGCAGCGCCGCCTCTGACAGCGGGATAGCCAGCGCCAGCCCTTTATGTTTGATAGCTTGGGCATGTGTCATTAACAGTTGCTCACAGACCCAATTATCAATCTGCGGCAGCAAGCTATAGAGCAGCGCGGCTTCCTGAAACTCGGCCTGACTGATGTTAAGGCTATGTGGCCGATTAACCTCGAAACTGATTTGATAGAAACAGACAGACAACGGCGTTCTGGGGGGCGCGGTTGGGGTGAGTTGCAATACCAGTTGGTTATCATTGAGAATATTCTCAACATCTTCCCTGCTCAACAGCTCGTGTTGGCGTGCTAATAGCTGCTTTTGCCGTGGCTGATAGAGATAAACCTGACCGCGCCCACTGTGTTTAGCGGTGTAACAGGCGATATCTGCCTGTGCCATAATTTCACTGCGCTGATTGTTATTGCTACTTATTTGCGTCACACCGGCGCTGGCCCCAACACGATAGAGCTTATCTTCCCAGTAGAAATGATAGCCATTAATCAGTGATACCAGACTTTGGGTAATGGCTTTGGCATGGGGTAGGGTGCAGTTGAGCATCAGTAAGCCAAACTCATCACCGCCGAGGCGTGCAACACAATCACTGTTACGTAAGTGCTGGCGCATCAATTGGCTCAACTCTTTCAATAATGCATCTCCTGCTGGGTGCCCGGCAGTGTCATTAATGGCTTTGAAATAGTCCAAATCAAGGAAAGCCAATGCATGTTGTTGGTTAAGTTCGACGCTAATTTGGATTGCCGCTTTCAATTTATTCTCAAAATTGGCGCGGTTTGGCAGACCCGTGAGATTATCGTGAGAGGCGCTGTGGCTGAGTTTGCGCATCATTGCGCGCGATTCCCCGACATCCTGGAACACCAGTACCGCCCCGACAATGTCCCCTTCCAACGTTTTCAGCGGCGCGACCGACTCCTGAATATCATAATACTGGCCATCACGATGGTGTAATACCATTGACTCATTGAACGAAGAGTATGGGCGATGATTAAGACAATGCTCTATCGGGTTATCAATCTCCGCGCCGTCTACGCCGTTAGTCAACTTGATGATATGGTTGACCGGTTGGCCCAATGCGATGGTATTTGCCCAGCCGGTCATTTTCTCGGCCACCGGGTTCATAAAGGTAATCTTCATCTCCTGATCGGTACAGACCACAGCTTCACCGATGGAGTCCAGCGTGATATGCAGTCGCTCTTTCTCTTCGTGCAGCGCTTCCGTCAGATTTCTGATTTCCGTCATATCCAGCGTGGTGCCAATCAGACGCAGAATATTGCCATTTTTATCACATATCATATTGGCTTGATTACGCAGATGGACAATTTCACCATCCGGTAATAACAGCCGGAATTCCAGACGGTATGGCTGGCGCTGCTTGAGGGCGGCGCTATATTCGCGATTAACCCGATTGATATCTTCCTGATGAATGTATTTCTGCCAAACACGTTCATCAACCTGGGTATTAAAAGGAATATGATAGAGTTCATACATCCGCTTATCCCAACTGATAACCTGCGTTTTGATATCCAATTCCCAGATACCGATCCCCCCAGCCTCGTTAGCCAGCGTAATACGCTCCATTAGGCGGCGGTTAATAATCTCGGTTTTTTTCAGCTCATTGATATCTTCAGCCTGCGAGATGAAATAGAGCGGTTGCTGTTGGTGATCCCGCACCACACTGACCACCAGTAGTGCCCACACAATTTCACCATCGCTGCGGATATAGCGCTTTTCCATCGAATAGCTGGGAATACGGCCATGATACAGGTCGTCGAGTAATTTCAGGTCCGCAGAGAGATCGTCTGGATGAGTAATTTGCTGGAAAGTCAGGGTCAGTAATGTCTCTTGGGAATAGCCTAATAACTTGCATAAGGCCTGATTGACCTGCATCCATTGGCCTTGCGGTGAGACCAAGGCCATACCGATGGCTGAATATTCCATCGCGTTACGAAAGCGATTTTCGCTTTCAATAATATGCTCTTTCTCCATGCGAAAAGAGTGCATTACCATTGCCATGGCATGGGGCGGAATTAACACCATTAATAAAGGAATAAAGGAGAACGCTTGAATTGACAGGTTAGTATCGGAATTAATGGTATACAGCTTGAAATTAAGCATCAATGCAATCAGCAATGTTGCCATAAAGCAGATGGAAAATGTCTCAAAACGCGGTAAGCGGATTGAGGTCCAGATCAACGTCATGATGACAAAAGTAAAGGGGAAAGGCAGATAAATCAGTCCGATATAACAAGCTGATAGTGATATTATCATCATAAAAATCATATCAAACAGCGCTTTGGATTTGGTCGCGATATCGAAGTAACCTCGACGGTAAAGTAACCCGACCGGCCCTAAGGCCAACATTCCTACCGCCTCGGACATAAACCACACCGTGAGCACTTGGGTAAAGCCCCCGTTTTGTGGGGATAAATACCAAGCCGCTGCCAGCCCACTGGCCAGAGGGACCACAATCACAGTGCAAACCGAGAATTTAAGCCAACTGAGCAGGTTATTGAGCGGGTCTTTGGTTTGCAGGAATTTACGCAGTAACCAGGCCCCGGCGGATGCCTCTGCCAGGTTGATAAATGTTAGGGGTAACGGGAACCAACTGAGGCCATATAAAATAAAATTAGCGGCAACAATACATATCCCTGCGGCCAATAATTGCCATAACCAGTAGCGCATAGGATGGTGGAACAGCGCCACCATTAATACTGCCGTCGGGAACCATAATGGGGCAAGGTTTTCTGACTGTTCAGAAAGCTGGATACAAAAGAGTGCGAGCAAAAATACGACTATGCTGATGATAGTAATGTGGAGAATGGTTCTATTGTCAGGTGCCGGTTTTTCGGACGCACTGAGATCCATATAACGCCTTATTTTGCTCACACAGATTTAGATTATGATAGGAAAAGCCCATCACATAAAGAATATACCGCCGTTAAAATACGGTCATATTCAAAAGTTTAGTATAGATAAACACTGTCGAGTGTTATTCCTCTTCTCAGTGCTTAATTAATGATTTGTTTATTAGCATAATAGTCAGACCAAGAATATAGTTGCCAGTCCCAGAAAGATGAAAAACCCACCGGTATCTGTGATGGCGGTGATCATAACACTCGATCCGATAGCCGGATCACGCCCCATCCGAGCCATGGTCATCGGGATAATAACCCCCATGAGTGCTGCCATCAGCAAGTTAAGGATCATGGCTAATGTCATCACCCCCCCCATTGCCGGATCGCCATAGAGCAGATAGGTGACTACCCCCATAATCCCGCCCCACACCAAACCATTAATCAACGCCACGCCCAATTCTCTGAACATCAGGAAGGTCACGTTACCTTGTTGAATATGGTGTAATGCCAACGCTCGGACAATCATGGTAATGGTTTGATTACCGGTATTGCCGCCAATACCGGCCACAATCGGCATTAATGCTGCCAGAGCCACTAATTGTGAGATGGTGTCCTCAAATAAGCCGATCACGCGTGAGGCAACAAATGCCGTACAGAGGTTGATTGCCAGCCATGACCAGCGGGTGCGAACCGCGCGGCCTACCGGGGAGAACACATCTTCTTCCGGGCTTAAGCCCCCCATGCGTCTTAGGGTGGTGTCGCTCTCTTCGTTGACCACATCAACAATCTCTTCGATGGTCAAACGACCCATCAGTTTGCCTTTGGCATCAATTACCGCGGCACTGATTAAGTCATAACGTTCAAAAGCACCGGCAGCATCTTCTGCTTTCTGTTCGGGTTGGAACGTGGTCGGGTTGCTATCCATCACCTCAAATACTTTAGCATCGGGCGCATTGAGCAGGATAGAGGTCAATGGTAACTCGCCAAGCAAGGTATTTTTGCGGTCAACCACAAAGATTTTATCCGTGGCATCGGGAATATTTTTCCGATAACGCAAATAGCGTTGCACGGCTGCCAGCGTAATATCGGCACGTACCGTCACCAGCTCGAAATCCATCATCTGACCGACAGTGTCACGGGCATATTGGATAACTTCCCGCACTCGGGCGCGTTGATCCGGGTCCAATGAGGTGAGCAGGCGGCCCATCAAATTACGTGGCAGGTATTCAGCCAAATAAGCCTGTTCATCGACATGCAAAGTGCGCATGGCCCTCAACAGGTCTTTATCACTCATCTCTTTAATCAGCGAATCCCACACTGTTTCAGAGACTTCAACCAGCGTTTGGCCGCGTTTCTCATTTTTGACCAACCGCCACAATGCCAAACGTTCGTCATGAGGCAACGCCTCCAGTAAGTCAGCAAGGTCGGCTGCATGCAGATCATCAAGTAGACTTCTGATTTCTAACGTTTGCTCGGACAGTTGTTCATCACTGAGCTTTTCTTTCTCTTCCTGACGGCCAAGAATGCCATCAACCAAAGCCTTATTATTCAATAATAGAGAAAGTATCCGGTTGCGTATTTCAGCCAGTTTTTTCGTATTATTTTTAGTTTTATTCTTTATAACGGCAGAAATTGGCACAGGAATAATCGGCACTGGCATAATGTGTCCTTAATTCGAAAACGACCCTTTGCCCCTGAAGTCGTAGGGATAGGCACTAAAACATTAACGACAAAACATCTAGGGGCTGAGATCGCTCTCATGGGGGCCAGGTGGTTCGCCTTCTACAGTCAGTTCAAGTTGCTGTGACTGCCTGCGCTCCTGATGATGGGAAATAGAAGCGACCGCCGCATACAATAAACGGCCAAACAGAATGAGAAAGCTCACCAGTAGGATTATTTTTGTTAGCTGTGTCGATGGCCGTCTTCTCATCATTTACCTTCCTACCCTTCGCTCTTGGCGTTGCAGCGGTGTTTGTCACAATTAATGTTAGCTGCTCTCACTACTCGTCCCATCCATGGGCCTCGCCTCGTTGAGGCCGCTGCAAGCAGCGTTCAAATCAGCGCCCGGCAGATTTGTCACCCGAATCACTGACTACAGTCAGTGATGCGGGATTGATTCTGATTACTCTTTGACGGTAACCACATCCGCTGCTTCTGGCTCTTCTTCTTCTTCAATGATCAGCTTCCAGCCTACTACATCATCCCAGTATGCCTGCTCACGCTCAAAATCCAGTTGTACCAGATTATTTTGTGTCAGATAACCGACGGGGAAACGTAATGTCCAATGGCTATCGTCAGTTATCAAACGCAGACTCTCTGGCGTGGTAGTCGACTGACGCTGATTATTCAGTAACGTACTCAAACGTAATAACTGAATTAACGGTAAATAATACTTTTTCTTGAATAAATTTAAACGCGGTAATTCATCCAGCTTGATGCCTTTACGATGCATCCGTACCAACGTTGCCAGCAGCAGTTGTTGCTCCTGATTAAAGCCCGGTAAGTTGGTGTTTTGCAGGATATAGGCAGAATGGCGGTGCATCCCACTGTGATTAATACTCAGACCCACTTCGTGCAACATTGCCGCCCATTTCAACAATGCTTCAAGCTGCGGCTGCACCAACTTGGTGTTCTGCGCTAACCACTGGGTATAAAGTTGTTCGGTTGTTTCCAGCACTCGGCGGGCTTGTTCGCGGTCAATATTATAGTGTTCCGCCAGGCTTTTTGCCGTGCGTTGACGAATATCCTGATGGCGGAAACGGCCTTCCATCTCATACAGCACACCTTCGCGCAGCGCGCCGTCGGATAAGCGTAACTCTTTGACTGCTAACGCATCAAATACCCCACACAAGATAGCCAGGCCCGGTACAAATACCGACTGGCGATCTTCTGACAATCCCGGCAGGCTCAGGGCTGAGAAGTGTTTGAATTGTAACACTTGCTCAACCAGCATTTCGAGGCGATCTGGTGTTATCAAACCGTCTTTTTCGCCCATTTCCACCAACACTTCATAGGTGGCCTTAATGGTACCGGATGCCCCCAGCGCATATTGCCAACCCTGAATGCGGTATTGCCATGCCAGGTTTTCCAGTTTCTGTGCTGCCGCAAGACGGGCACGTTTGAAATTGGCCTTACTTATCTCACCGTGTGGGAAGAACTGCTGGGCAAAACTCACGCACCCCATACGGCGGCTCTCTACCAACAGAGGCTCAAAATCTTCACCAATAACTAACTCTGTTGAACCCCCACCAATATCGATGACCAGCTTGCGGCCTTTTTCCGGCTGAGTGTGTTCGACGCCCATAAAAATCAAACGGGCCTCTTCTTGGCCGGAAATGATTTCGATCGGATACGGAATAACCGCCGCCGCCCGCTTGAGGAATGCCTCCGCGTTAGCGGCTTGGCGCAGCGAATGGGTGCCAACAATACACACATTATCAGGTGAGAAACCCTGCAAGCGTTCTGCAAACAGCGCCAAACAGGCTAAACCCCGTTCGATGGCTTCTTCGCTAAGCATGTTATTGTGGTCCAAACCATCAGCCAGATGTACGCGCTGCTTTAGGCGACCTAAAACCTGTAGCGCGCCGTTGACGACCCGGGCAATGACCATATGAAAACTGTTAGAACCCAAATCGATAGCTGCAATTTCCTGCGGCTTGGTGGTCGATGAACTGTTGGATAGCGGCATAATTTAGCTCGATGCGTCTGGTTGTTCCAGCGCTTTTAAATAATCATAGATGGCAATCTGTGCACGTACTTTGCGCCTATTACCACGCGGTACATAACGATTACTCAGTTCTTTATCAATATAACGGGCTTTTACCGTGTCGTTGAATAACAGCTCTAAAATATCTAGCACCCGTTGTTTTAATTTCGGATCCAGCAATGAGACCGCGACTTCAATACGGTAATCGATGTTACGGGTCATCCAGTCAGCGGAAGAGAGATACACCAGTTTGTCGCCTTTATTCTCGAACACATAGACCCGGTCATGTTCCAAGAAACGGTCAACGATACTGGTGACCTGAATATTATCGCTGATCCCCGGCATATTGGGGATTAACGAGCACATGCCACGTACCAATAATCGGATTTTTACCCCAGCACTGGAGGCGCTATATAACCTATCTACCAGACCTTTATCTACTAAATTATTTATCTTCAGGGTAATACCGGCGCTTTCTCCGGCTTGAGCATGAATAATTTCCTGATCAATCAATTGATACAACATTAAACGCGAGTTCTGCGGTGACACCATCAGATTATCGAATTTGACCGGGCGATAAGGATTTTCGATAAAGTTAAATACCCGCCGTACTTCATTGGTAATACGGGCATCTGCGGTCAGTAATGAGTAGTCGGTATAGATTCGGGCGGTCTTCTCATTGAAGTTGCCGGTACCGATATGGGCATAGCGCACGATCTCCTCGCCTTCAAGGCGGGAAATCAGGAATAATTTGGCGTGGATCTTCAGACCAGGTGCTGAGAAAATAACGTGTACACCAGCGGCCGTCAGGCTTTTGGCCCAGTGGATATTGGCTTCTTCATCGAAGCGCGCCTGTAACTCTACCACTACCGTGACTTTCTTGCCGTTATGGGCGGCATGGATCATCGATTCGATGATGCGTGAATCCTTGGCGACCCGATAAATATTGATTTTAATCGCTAATACGCTGGGATCGAAAGAGGCTTGACGCAGTAATTCCAATACGTGTTCAAAGGTGTGATAAGGGTAATACAGCAGGACATCTTGTTCACGGATAGCATCAAAGCCATTGCGGAATTTATCAAACCAAATATGGCGCAGGCGCGGCATTGGCCGGTTAACCAGATTGCTTTTGCCCACATTCGGGAAGCTGATAAAGTCTTTGAAGTTATGGTAACGGCCACCTGCAATAACCGAGTCATCATTAGAGATACCCAATTTATTGCGCAGTAATTCCACCATCTCATCGGGCATATCACGTTGGTAAACAAAGCGCACCGGCTCTGCCGTCAGGCGCTGTTTAAGGCTCGACGACATCAGCTCCAGCAGGCTGGATTCCATTTCAGTGACCAAATCATATTCGGCATCACGGGTCATCTTCATGGAGTAGGCGTTTAGCGCATCGTAATCAAAGAAGCCTTTAAAAATCTCATCGAGGCAAAATCTCAATATATTATCAAGTAATATCATTGGCTTGCGGCGGCGAGGTGCTTCTGGTGGCAAATTGACAAAACGCGGGACTTTATCTGAAGGAATCTCCAGCAGGGCATAGGCAATTTCCTGCCCGCGGATAATCTCCACCGCCAGATAGGTGTAATCGTCTTTTAAGAACTGCACCAGGTTGGTGT
The DNA here is from genome assembly GCF_048593885.1 of Yersinia sp. 1252 StPb PI. NCBI lineage: Bacteria > Pseudomonadati > Pseudomonadota > Gammaproteobacteria > Enterobacterales > Yersiniaceae > Yersinia > Yersinia sp. 1252 StPb PI. The sequence continues at coordinate 24,703 of NZ_JAZGQE010000008.1, forward strand.
CATGGTTAATCAAGATCGGCGTAATGTGTTGGCGCAGATGCTGTTTAAAATAGATTTTTAGCCAGGCTTGCTGATTTTCGGAAATCTGCCGTTCATTAATCAGGAAAATCTGATTACGCGCCATTTCCAGTAAAAGATCATTATATAACCCATCAAATTCTTGATCGGCTTTCACCACTTTGCTCTGAATTTTTTTCAGCAAATGGCGAGAGGTCACGGCAGAGCCTTGCTCTTCGCTGATCAAAATGCGCCGTTTCAGATCGGCAAATCGGACTTTATAGAATTCGTCCAGATTATTGGAGTAAATGCCAAGAAATCGCATCCGCTCGATGAGTGGATTGCTCTTATCTGCTGCTTCCTGCAATACCCGCTCATTAAAAGATAACCAGCTAAGTTCTTTTTCGATGTAGAGCTTTTCCTGACCCATTGCAACTCCAGTAAGATTATTGTGGGAGTATTTAGTGTCCTCAATCATTATTGCGAAAGTTTGACAAGAAAGTCCAACAGATATCATTAGTTAACTTTGTCCGTTAAACCTTATACCCAATCGATCTTAAGTTGCAGGAAAGCTGTAAGCAACAGGCAGATTGGTCAAAGACGGGTTTGAGCAACACACCTGCATTTTGAAAGATGATGGGTATAAAACATTGTCATGCAAACGCCACAAAAGTGACATAAGATGCTCGGTCATCTGGCGGTATAGATATACGCTTGGATTGATAATAGTAGACGGGGTATGGGGCAATCGAAGAGTATGCAGCGAACAGGCAAAGCAACACCATCAGGGAGAGATAAGCGCCGGGCTGCCATTGATCGTTTAGTGCACATGGCGGTGACGAGTAGTGGCTTGTTAGTGCTGCTGACACTGATGTTGATTTTCGTTTACCTATTGTATGCCGTATTACCGTTGTTTAAACCGGCCTCTATCAGTTTGCATAATCAGTTCGCTGTCACTCGCAGTGCGCCGACGGCCGCGCTGGGTATTGATATTCAAGGGCAGGTCGGATATCGCATTGATAATCAAGGCTATGGCTACTTTATTCGGCTCAATGCACTGGGGGCATCCCCGGCAGGTAGTCTGATAAGCGAACAGCGGTTATCGCCGCCACCGGTATCAATCAGCCGTGCAGCCAATGGGCAACCTTTGTATGGCGTTGGCCTGAGCAATGGCCGTCTTACTCTACTGCAACCCGATTTCTCAGCCACACCGCCACGCTGGCAATTTCCGCTGGGTGAACAGCCGCGGTTTATGGATTTGAAAGGCCAACGCTTGCAGCATTTGGTGCTGGCTGAACCGCAATCACAGCAATTTACCCTTGCCGCGGTTACCGATGATGGCCGCTTGCTGGCAGGGACGTTTACTGCCCAGGGGCAGCAGGTCACTGAACTGACGGATGTGCCGAAAACGGTCAGTCAACTGTTATTGGCACCTGACGGGCGTTTGCTCTATCTGTTATCCGGCCAGCAGTTATCTATCTATCAATTTGGTCCGGAACTGAAATTGCGTGAAACTGTGTCGTTACTGGATGACCAGCATGCGTCTGATGGGCCATTGACCCTCTCTTTGCTGCCAGGTGGCAAGTCGTTGCTGGTGCAAGCGCCGGGCGGCGTAATCAGCCAATGGTTTGATGTGCAGAAAGGGTCGGATAATCAATTTCACTTGACGCGCATACGCAGTTTCACTCCGACAGGTAAGGGCTTATTGACCACGGAGAGCGCGCGTCGGGTTTTTGCCTCATTATCGCCACAAGGCGAGCTATCACTCTTCTCCAGTATCCAGTCAACGCCTTTGCTGCAACATAAATTAGCTGACGGCGTTACCGACGCTGCGTTCTCCCCTTGGGGTGATAGTTTGCTGCTTGAGAATGCTGCCGGTTGGTCTACCTATCAATTGGACAATCGCTATCCAGACATTAGCTGGCGTAGCTTGTGGCAACGGGTGTGGTATGAGAATTACCCTGAGCCAGCCTATGTTTGGCAATCAAGCTCGGCCGAAGAGAGCTATCAGGCTAAATTCAGCCTGGTACCGATTATTTTCGGCACATTAAAGGCTGCCGCCTATGCCATGTTATTTGCCGTTCCATTGGCATTGGCGGGGGCAATTTATACGGCCTATTTTATGTCGCCAGGTTTGCGGCGAGTGGTTAAACCGGCCATTGAGATGATGGGGGCATTCCCAACCGTGGTTATAGGTTTGATTGCCGGTATTTGGTTGGCTCCGGTAATTGAACATTATCTGACGGGCATTCTGCTACTTCCGCCGCTGTTGGCGCTGGCTATTTTATTGTGTGGCTGGGGGAGTAGTTGTCTGGCGGAAAAGACACAATGGCGGTTACCTGCGGGCTGGGACGTGATTGTGCTGTTGCCGGTTATCCTGCTGACCGGCTGGTTCGCATTATGGTTGGGACCACAACTGGCGCAGTGGGTGCTAGGAGGGCCATTACATGAGTGGTTGGGTGACAACTACTCTCAACGTAATGCGCTGGTGGTCGGTGTCGCCATGGGGTTTGCGCTGATCCCGGTCATCTTTTCGCTGGCAGAGGATGCACTATTCAGTGTGCCGCCGTCACTCAGCCAAGGCTCATTGGCACTAGGGGCGACCCCGTGGCAGACGTTAACCCGGGTCATTCTGCCCTCAGCCTACGCTGGTATCTTCTCTGCACTGATGATTGGTTTTGGCCGTGCGGTGGGGGAAACCATGATTGTGCTCATGGCGACCGGCAATACACCCATTATTGATGGCAGCATTTTTCAGGGGTTACGGGCGATGGCAGCCAATATCGCTATCGAGATGCCGGAAGCGGTCGTCGGTAGCGGCCACTATCGGGTGCTATTCCTGACCGCACTGGTGCTGTTTTGCTTCACATTTTTAGTCAATACACTGGCCGAGGCTATTCGTCTGCGGTTGCGTGAACGCTATCAGATGGAGCGGACGGCGTGATGAACATTAAGCCTAACGTGTCTGGCGTGACCAAAAAGTGGTTTGCATCGGGTTCCCCGTGGATCTGGCTAACCGCCAGTGCTGTCAGTATCAGCCTGCTGGCGTTGCTTGGGATCATATTATTGTTGGCAGGCCAAGGGATGCGATATTTCTGGCCCGCCCCGGTCTATCTGTTTGAGCTTAAGCAAACGGCGGCAGGCCCGGTCAAAATGATTGGCGAAATTTATCAACAGCAGACGCTGTCACGTCAGCAATTAGAACAAGCCGGCGTGATGTTACCGTCGCAGGCCGGTGAGACCGTAACCCGCTATTTGATTAAAACCGGTAACCGCGAGATTCAGGGGCAGGATTTCCATCGCCTGCTGGACAGTGATATCCAGCAACGCACTTTGCCTAAAGATCTGCTGGTGCTGGATCGCCAAAACAATGGTATGGCATACGGTTTCCTCGCTGGCATGTTGGATAACGGCCAACCGTTAGTGGGCAATGATTTGGCTCAGGAACTGCAAAAACGTATTCCTGTGATACAAGGTCTGGTCAAGCGCGCGAATGATATTCAGTTCCGCCAAATGAATATGCTCAATCAACAGTTTGAGGCGTTGCGGCTAGAGAAAAAACGGCTACAAATGAATGGCGACCTTGACAGTAAATCGCAGGACCGTATCGAGGCGGAGTGGGGGGCGCTGCAACGTAGCCATCAAGCCATGATGGAAACATTACGCGGGCTACAAACCGAGCAAAGTCGCTACACGCTGTTATTGCGCGACATGAATGGGCAAATCCACCCACTGTCACTTAGCCAGATTAACCGCGCCTGGTATCCCAATGACATGACTTTCGGGCAAAAACTACATCATTGGGCAGCACAAACTCAGAAATTCCTGACCGATAATCCGCGCAATGCCAATACCGAGGGCGGTGTGTTCCCAGCGATTTTTGGCACGGTACTGATGGTGATACTGATGTCTATCGTGGTCATGCCATTAGGGGTGATTGCAGCGGTGTATTTACATGAATATGCCGGCAAAAACTGGCTGACCCGCATGATCCGTATTTCTGTGGTGAATCTGGCTGGGGTGCCCTCTATTGTTTATGGCGTATTTGGCCTCGGTTTCTTTGTCTATCTGATTGGTGGATCACTGGATAAACTGTTTTACCCAGAGGCGCTCCCCAACCCGACATTCGGTACCCCTGGCGTTTTATGGGCGGCGTTAACGCTAGCACTGCTGACGTTGCCAGTGGTGATTGTTGCCACCGAAGAGGGGCTGTCACGCATTCCGGCCAGCTTGCGGCAAGGCTCGCAAGCGCTGGGAGCCACTAAGGCTGAGACACTGTGGCATATTGTGTTACCGATGGCGGCACCGGCGATGATTACCGGGCTTATTTTGGCGGTGGCACGGGCTGCGGGGGAAACCGCGCCGCTGATGCTGGTAGGGGTGGTGAAATCAGCGCCGCTCTTGCCAGTCGATGGTATCTTCCCGTTCCTACATTTAGAACGTAAGTTCATGCATTTGAGCTTCCAGATATACGATATGGCATTTCAAAGCCCCAATGTGGAAGCGGCTCGCCCATTAGTCTTTGCCACAGCTCTGCTGCTGGTGATCATTGTGGTCGGCCTTAATTTAGCGGCTATTGGTATTCGCCATCATTTGCGTGAAAAATATCGAGGTTTATTGTTGTGACTGAACTTTTTAACCCGCAGGACGAAATATGGGACTTTTGACGCCGGATTCGCTGCCGCTGCTTGATGTACAGCAATTGACCGACGAGCAAACGGCGCTGGCGGTCGAAAAGCTCAATTTATTTTATGGTGACAAACAGGTGTTGCACGATATTTCATTTAATGTGCCTAAGCACCGTGTTACTGCGCTGATTGGCCCGTCTGGTTGTGGTAAATCTACCTTATTGCGCTGCTTTAACCGCATGAATGATTTGCTGGATAACTGTCATCTTGAGGGTGAAATCCGGCTAGGTAGTGAAATTATCACCGATAAAACCACTGACGTTGCCGCATTGCGTCGGCGGGTTGGCATGGTGTTTCAGCGGCCCAACCCATTCCCTAAGTCAATTTATGAGAATGTGGTATATGGCCTGCGCTTACAGGGGATTCGTGACCGTCGGGTGCTTGATGATGCTGTTGAGCGCTCATTGCGGGCCGCAGCATTGTGGCATGAAGTGAAGGACCGGTTGCGGGAAAATGCCTTTCGTCTCTCCAGCGGCCAGCAGCAGCGCCTGGTCATCGCCAGAGCCATTGCTATTGAACCTGAGGTGTTATTGCTCGATGAGCCGACATCCGCTCTGGACCCAATATCCACCCTAACCATCGAAGAGTTGATAACCACACTCAAGCAGCAATACACCGTGGTACTGGTCACCCATAATATGCAGCAGGCGGCGCGGGTCTCGGATTACACCGCCTTCATTCATCAAGGGAGCCTGGTGGAATATAACGATACCGATGCGTTGTTCACTTCACCGCGTCAGCGCCGGACGGAAGATTATATCACCGGGCGTTACGGTTGAACATTTAGCGCCAGTACAGCAGTTTCTAAGGTGTTTGCTTTATTTATCAATTGCGATTTAAGTTTACACTTTCATGTGCCGCTCGTTATTTAGGTGACTACTGAATGGAAGCGTTAAGTGAAAGAGCTATTGATAACTCAGCCTGATTTTATGGAGACATTTAGTTGTGTCGGCACAGCATGTCGCGAACACTGCTGCAAAGGCCAAAATGTCACGCTTGATAGAAATCGTTATCAAAAATACATTAAAAGCCCTTACGCAGAAATTAAACGTATTGCCATTAACCAGATTTCGGTTACTCAAGCCAGCCTTGCCTCTTGGGCTAATATTCACCCGGATAGTCAGGGGAATTGCCCCTTTCTTGATGAACAACGGTTATGTCAAATTCACAAACATGCCGGCGCTCATGCACTGAGTCACAGTTGCGCAACTTTCCCCCGCGTTGAACATGTTTATAAAAATCAGAAAATCAAAAGCATGTCACTCTCTTGCCCTGAGGTAACCCGGCAGGCATTATTTTCCGATGACGCGCTAACGTTGCGTTTTTCTACTATCAACCAATATGACTATTACAAAGCACCGGATATTGTTATTGAAGAGCGGTTGGTTAATCGCGCTTGTGCGGCAATTGCAGCCAGCCAGCAACCGAATATTGAAGAAAATCTTTGGGCGATAAATTGTTTTTTACATAATTATCAAGCCTGGGATGACGTGAATAAAATTAAAATGGTTGAGATAGACAACCTGCGCACTGAACTTATCGCCACTATGACGGCAGGGCAAGCAGCCCATGAACTGGCAGCGATGAAGATAGCTCCGGCTATCAGTGATGAACTATTAAATTATTTGGCTGATTTTATTGCACAACTGGCTGATATTCGGGGGCGAAATACGCTGGCGGCTTATGCTCAACCGTTGCTGAGCTACGCCACTAATGATTTGGTTGGGCAAAATCACAATAAACAACAACTAAACAATGCATGGCAACAGTATGCCTTGCCCTTTTTTACCAAATACCCGTCGGTATGGCGCAATTATTTTCTGTTACGCATTCATCATGACCAATTGGCGATGGGGGATGAGCAAGCGGCGGTTACGGTATTTAATCTACAAGCCATAGATTTCTTCTATTTGAAAGCACTCATTTCAGCCTATGCCAGCCAGCATGGGGAGCTAACCGAAGATGACGTGATTGGTATTATCTATTCTTATCATGCGTGTCGGGAATCCACGGATAGCTCAAGCCAGAAATTTAAACAAGACGTTATGGCTTGGGCGCTAAAAGAAGATTTTTCATTATTATCGTTGTTGGCGTGAAATAGTATTTAACTTAGTGGCGGGTTGTGTCGTTTGTTATCTGTTCTTAATAGGGTGCTATCCAGTGATGAATATGTTGAATTGATATTGGGGCCAACTGAACTGGCCCCAGTGGATTAAGCACTCTTTATCGATGGTGTTTTATATTTAGCCAAATATTGTGGCTGGAAAATACACATACGAATTACAGTACGGTATTCACCATTGATAAAGAACTCTTGCTTTAATTCACCCTCTATTTCAAAGCCTAATTTTGTATAGATATGGATGGCTTTTTGATTTTCTTTATCAACAATCAGATAAAGTTTGTACAAATTCAGTACCGAAAAACCATATTCCATCGCCAGTCTTGCGGCAGCCCCGGCATGGCCTTGACCCTGATGAGCCGGATCGATAATTATCTGAAACTCAGCACGGCGGTGAATATGGTTAATTTCAACTAACTCCACCAGACCGACTTTTGTCCCCTGGCTTTCAATAATAAAGCGGCGCTCACTCTGGTCATGGATATGTTTATCATACAGATCAGACAGTTCAACAAAGGCCTCGTAAGGCTCTTCAAACCAATAGCGCATTACGCTGGCATTGTTATCTAACTGGTGAACAAACGGCAAGTCATCCCGTTCCAGTGGGCGTAACCTGACGCTGTTAGTGGTAGACATACATATTCCTCATTGGCGACAGCGGTTGCTGCCCTAAAAATTATACTATTAGCACAAGAGGTAAGCACAGGGGAATTAAAAAAGGCGCTAACCATTAATGGCCGCGCCTTTAATCAATATTTATTAACTTGTTTTATTCAGCCGCGTAGCCTTGCGCAGGTAGGCGTTCACCATCCAGCCAGGCGGCATTATCACGCATAGCAAGACGGCCATCGGTAAACCAACTGACTACCAGCGGATAAATGCTGTGTTCCTGAGTTTGTACTCTTTCGACCACATCCTCTTCGCTATCCTCACTGAAAACCGGTACTTTGGCTTGCAGAATAACCGGGCCGCCGTCCAGCTCTTCAGTAACGAAATGCACCGAGGTGCCATGCTCCTGATCACCGTTTTCCAGTGCCTGACGATGAGTGTGCAGACCGGGGTATTTCGGCAACAGTGACGGATGGATATTTAACATTCGTCCAGCATAGTGCTGAACAAACTCTGCACTGAGAATGCGCATATAACCGGCTAACACCAGTAAGTCAGGCTGATAGTAGTCAATGGCTTGCGCCAATGCCAAATCAAAACTGGCGCGATCCGCATAGGACTTGGCATCCACAGCATGGTGGGGAATACCCGCCAATTCAGCTCGTTCCAACCCATAAGCATCGGGGTTATTACTGAACACGGCACTGATGGTGCCTGAAATACGCCCTTGTTGTTGGGCGTCGATCAACGCTTGTAGATTACTGCCCTGGCCGGAGACCAAAACCACTATCTTTTTCATATACCCTTCGTACTTGAAGCTGCGGGGGTGTTGGCTGCGCGCATTACTCGGCCCATCCGTGGGCCTCGCCTCGTTGAGGCCGCTGCAAGCAGCGTTGAAATCTGCTCCCGGCAGATTTGTCACCCGAATCACGGACTTGAGTCAGCTCATCGGGATTTTGAAGCTGCGGGCTGAATCAGCAATGTTATGGATTGATGATGACTTGATCTGCACCATCAGTCGCCGCCGCAATCACACCGATTTTCCAGGCTTTCTCACCGGATGCGGTCAGTAACTCAACGGCGATATCAGCCAGTTCTGCCGGGAGCGCAACAACCATGCCGACACCACAGTTAAAGGTGCGATACATTTCGTGGCGGCTGACATTGCCGGCTTGCTGCAACCAACTAAATACCGCAGGCCACTGCCAGCTAGCTTCATCGATAACCGCTTGAGTCCCTGCGGGTAATACCCGTGGGATGTTTTCCCAGAAGCCGCCGCCAGTCAGATGAGCAATAGCATGAATATCAAGCTGCTCAATCAGGCTGAGAATGGATTTAACGTAGATTTTGGTCGGTTCCAGCAAATGGTCAGCCAGCGATTTACCATCCAACTGAGTTTGCTCAGGATTGGTGTTGCTGACTTCCAGAATTTTGCGTACCAGGGAATAACCATTGGAATGCGGGCCGCTGGCACCTAAGGCAACCAACGCATCACCCGGTGTCACTTTGCTGCCATCAATGATTTCAGACTTTTCAACTACACCAACGCAGAAACCGGCAACGTCATAATCTTTACCGTGGTACATCCCCGGCATTTCTGCGGTTTCGCCGCCAACCAGTGCACAACCTGATTGTTTACACCCTTCGGCGATACCGGTAATCACACTGGCGGCAGTATCCACATCCAGTTTACCGGTGGCAAAGTAGTCAAGGAAGAACAGCGGTTCAGCACCCTGAACCACCAGGTCATTGACACACATGGCCACTAAATCGATACCAATGGTATCGTGGCGTTTCAGGTCCATCGCCAGGCGCAGCTTAGTGCCTACGCCGTCGGTGCCTGAGACTAAAATAGGTTCACGGTATTTTTGTGGCAAAGCACACAGGGCACCGAACCCGCCCAATCCACCCATCACTTCTGGGCGACGAGTTTGTTTAACCACACCTTTTATGCGATCAACAAGGTCATTACCGGCATCGATATCTACGCCTGCGTCTTTATAGCTGAGAGAGGTTTTGTTGGTCACAGCGAGGTCCCCACGGCGGTTGGCTGTTTGAGCTTATATCCTTCATACTTGAAGCCGCAAGAGGGCTCGCTGCACGAACTCATCCAAATCACTGACTTGAGTCAGCTCATCGGGGGTCGCTTGCTGGCAGCCTACCTGCAACGCCAATTACTTTGGCTATAGGAAGAAAACGCGACAATTCTAACAGCGCAGGCAAACGTTTGCGAGTAGCTTGTGATATCACGCTGATTTTTAGCTTTCTTGACTTAAGATTGATTTTCTATTGATCTGAATCAGGCTATTCATTGTGGTGTTCAAAAAAAAAGGCGGTATAATCTCGCGATTTTTTTGGCCGTCAACCGCCTAACCAGGAGAAAAATAATGAAGATCGTTGAGGTGAAACACCCGCTAGTAAAACATAAACTTGGTTTGATGCGTGAGAATGATATCAGCACGAAGCGTTTTCGCGAGTTAGCGTCTGAAGTAGGGAGTTTGCTGACTTACGTGGCAACCGCCGATCTGGAAACTGAGAAAGTCACCATCGAGGGTTGGAACGGGCCGGTAGAGATTGAACAGATTAAAGGTAAGAAAATTACGGTGGTGCCGATCCTACGTGCTGGTTTAGGCATGATGGAAGGGGTGTTGGAAAATATACCGAGTGCCCGCATCAGCGTGGTGGGTGTCTATCGTGATGAAGAGACACTAAAACCGGTACCGTATTTCCAGAAACTGGTTGCTGATATCAACGAACGTATGGCGTTGGTTGTTGACCCTATGCTGGCAACCGGTGGTTCGATGATTGCGACTATCGATTTGCTGAAGAAAGCCGGCTGCCAGAGCATTAAAGTGTTGGTATTGGTTGCCGCACCGGAGGGTATCAAAGCGCTGGAAGAGGCGCATCCAGACGTAGAGCTGTATACCGCCGCCATCGATCAGTGCCTGAACGAACACGGTTATATCATTCCAGGTTTGGGTGATGCCGGGGATAAGATTTTCGGAACAAAATAAAAGGTCACACTATTATGCTATTCGCTTGCCATTTTGAACCTGAGCAGTGCTCGGAATCCTCACGTACTTATGATTTACAAGGTCATGGTGTACGCTCCCGGTTTCTGTGCGCTGTCCGTGTCCAAACTGCCTGTGCTCATTACCGCATACTGGAATAACCTTTAGATAGCCGACTCGATAGTCGGCTTTTTTTTGAATAACTTTTAGCATAATCATTTTTAAACACACCATTAAGAGGATAGAGAAATGAGCCGTCGCACCATCGGTGTCAGCGAGCGTCCACCGCTGCTCCAGACGATCCCCCTGAGTTTTCAACATTTGTTCGCCATGTTTGGTGCCACCGTTTTAGTTCCTATTCTATTTAAAATTAACCCGGCCACGGTGCTGCTGTTCAACGGTATCGGAACCTTGCTCTATCTGTTTATTTGTAAGGGAAAAATCCCGGCTTACCTCGGCTCAAGTTTTGCGTTTATCTCACCGGTACTGCTGCTATTACCCTTGGGATACGAAGTTGCCTTGGGGGGTTTTATCATGTGCGGCGTGCTGTTTTGTCTGGTGGCGCTGATTGTGAAAAAAGCCGGAACGGGTTGGCTGAATGTGCTGTTCCCGCCCGCGGCGATGGGGGCGATTGTTGCCGTTATCGGCCTTGAGTTAGCTGGCGTTGCTGCGGGTATGGCCGGATTATTGCCCGCCCAAGGTGTGACAGTAGATTCAACCACTATCATCATTTCAATGGTGACGTTAGGGGTAACCATTCTGGGATCGGTGCTGTTCCGTGGCTTCTTCGCCATTATCCCTATCTTGATCGGTGTGTTGGTCGGTTATGCTTTGTCATTTGTGATGGGGGTGGTTGATTTAACCCCAATTAGTCAGGCCCATTGGTTTGCCTTACCGACGTTTTATACCCCACGTTTTGAATGGTTCGCTATTTTAACCATCTTGCCTGCGGCGCTGGTGGTTATTGCTGAACATATCGGTCACTTGGTGGTGACTGCTAATATCGTGAAAAAAGATTTGATTCGCTCACCCGGTCTGCATCGCTCGATGTTTGCCAACGGTATTTCGACGGTGATTTCCGGCTTCTTTGGCTCAACCCCCAATACCACGTATGGTGAGAATATCGGTGTTATGGCGATCACCCGTGTTTACAGTACTTGGGTGATCGGTGGCGCTGCGATTCTGGCGATCATGCTGTCTTGTATCGGTAAATTGGCTGCTGCCATTCAAGCGGTGCCGGTACCGGTGATGGGCGGTGTTTCACTACTGCTGTACGGTGTTATTGCCGCATCAGGTATCCGCGTGCTGATCGAGTCAAAAGTTGACTATAACAAAGCACAAAACCTGATCTTAACCTCCGTTATCCTGATCATCGGGGTGAGTGGCGCGAAAGTGAATATCGGCGCAACCGAACTGAAAGGCATGGCTTTGGCAACGGTTGTGGGGATTGGCTTGAGCCTGCTGTTTAAAGTGATCAGTCTGATTCGACCTGAAGAAGAGATTATTGACGCTCAGGAAGACGAGTCCACACGTTAATATCGGTGCAATAAAAAGTGATATCTGGCCGGGCGGTTATTGTGGGTTCGGCCAGTTTTTCGCTTCAGATCAGGTTTTTATGCTGTTGTTAATTTTTGTGGTAAGCTTGCCACGTTTTCCCGCCCGTTTTGTTGGTTGAGGTGCTTCTGAATACGCCGGCACAGCTTTCACTGCCACTCTATCTTCCCGATGATGAAACTTTTGCCAGTTTTTATCCGGGGGAGAACCCGTCCCTGTTAGCGGCGATCCAGTCTACTGTTCATCAGTCCCACGGCAGTTATATCTATTTTTGGTCGCGCGAAGGCGGTGGTCGGAGTCATCTATTACATGCAGCTTGTGCGGAGTTATCGCAAAAAGGCGAGGCGGTAGGCTATGTCCCGCTCGATAAACGCGCTTATTTTGTGCCCGAAGTATTAGATGGTATGGAGCAGTTGGCGCTGGTGTGTATTGATAACATTGAGTGTATCGCGGGCGATGAGCAGTGGGAAATGGCGATATTTAATCTCTATAACCGCATTGTTGAAACCGGCCGCACCCGTTTATTGATTACCGGTGATCGCCCACCACGGCAATTAAATCTCGGTTTGCCTGATTTAGCTTCACGTCTGGATTGGGGGCAGATCTATAAATTGCAGCCGTTGTCGGATGATGAAAAATTGCAGGCTTTACAGTTACGTGCCAAATTGCGTGGTTTTGAATTACCCGAAGACGTTGGCCGTTTCTTGCTAAAACGGTTGGATCGGGAAATGCGCACACTGTTTATGACCCTGGATCAACTTGATCGGGCCTCTATCACCGCCCAGCGTAAGCTCACCATTCCTTTTGTAAAAGAAACTCTTAGCCTTTAATACCCTTCCTTTGGCAAGTGGTAGGGGGCGCTGCGTTGGTGACTCGGCCCTTCCATCGGCCTCGCTTCGATACGCAGCGTTCAATCATGGGTTGCAATCAAGTTACGGTAAAATCTCAAGCACCTGCTCTGGCGGGCGGCCGATACGTGCCTGGCCGTTATAAACCACAATCGGGCGCTCGATAAGTTTTGGATTATCGCTCATCGCTTGCAGTAACTGATCCTGCGTCAATGTCTCATCTGCCAAATTCAGTGTTTGGTAGAGATCTTCTTTGGTGCGCATAAGCTGCCGCGCGTCATGAAAGCCGAGTTGTTGCAGTAACGCTTTTAACCCCGCCACAGACGGTGGATTGTCTAAATATAATATGACCTGTGGCTGAATCCCCTGCTGTTCAACCAGTGCGAGTGTTTCCCGGCTTTTAGAGCAGCGTGGATTATGATAAAACGTGACATCTTTCATGATAAATTTCCTTAAGACTTCTGGTATTTCTGGAAGCGCTTATCTAGCTGGCGTAACTGGTCAATGCGCGCATCATAACGCGCCTGTTCCAGACTCCCCAATTTCACCCGAGCACTGGCATCGCTGAGCAGGCCGATGGCCTGTGGCAATTTGCCGCTCAAAGCCAGGCTCTCTGCCCGAGCAGCCAGTTCCTGATCACGTAAACCCAGTGCAGCTGCTGCCTGGGCTAACAGATCCCAGCCATTAGGGTCGTTTGGATTAGCAAAGGTGTAGCGATTTAGTATCTTGACTGCCGCTGCCGGTTGGCCACCTTGGACATAAGCGTTGGCCAGGTTCAATTGCAACACCGGCTCATCATTTTGTTTAGCGGTTGCCGCTTGCAGGCGGGCAATGGCGGCGGCGGCTTTGTTTTGCCCCAGATCAATATCAGTCATCAAATCAAGGAACCAAATATTGCCCGGTTGTTGCGCTAACAGGGGCTGTAACAGATTGCGGGCTTCATCGTACTTTTTGGCCTGATACCACAAAATGGCCTGACCGTATTTGGCCGCCAATTGCTCGCGCACCGTGCCTTTACTCAATGTTTCCAGTAGGTCTGGCGTGAGGCTGTTCTCAGTTGAGCCATACATACCCAGAATACGAACTTTGGCGAATAAATAATCTTGTGATGACGCGATAGGGTGCGGTTTCATCTGATTAGCACGGTTACGCGCATCAGATAAACGGCTATCTGGTAAGGGGTGAGTCAGCAGCATTTCCGGTGGTTTTGATGTATATCGTGACTGATCGGCTAACTTTTGCAGGAAGTTAGGCATGGCCTGCGGATCAAACCCCGAACGCTGTAATACCTGAATACCTATACGGTCAGCTTCCTGTTCGTTGCCTTGAGTAAAGCTGATGACGCCTTGTTGAGCGCCTGCTAACGTACCGCTCAAACCCGCCATCCCTGCTTGTGGGCTGGCCATGGTTAACAGAATAGAACCTAGTACCCCGACCCACGTCAGCGGCGCCATTCTTTGCTGTTCTTCCATCGCGCGCGCCAGATGGCGTTGAGTCACATGAGATATTTCATGTGCTAATACAGATGCTAGTTCACTTTCGTTTTCGGTATAGCGAAACAGGGCAGAGTGGAGTACCACATTGCCACCGAAGAAAGCAAAAGCGTTAATTTGATCGTTATTCACTAAATAGAAATGAAACGGCGTACGTACTGAGTAGGCATTGGCGACCAGCCGATTACCCAGCGTATTGATATATTGAGTCAATAGCGGGTCATAAATCAGCGGGGTGCTGGCGCGCATTTGGCGGACATAAAAATCCCCCATTGCCTTTTCCTGATCGATACTCAAAGTGGCACCCGCAGAGGTACCAATATCGGGCAGCAGGTCTTGTGTCTCAGCGCTGGCAGGTATTGTGCCAGTGAGCAGCAAGCTACTGAGTAGTGTGGCGATCATTGTCTTACTTAACCGACCTGTTTTAGTTAACCGATAAGTCATAAACGAGGCTGCCCTTGCTAATGTAATGACAATTAGACTCCGAGATGTGTAAGAGTTCTTCTTCCTTACTCTACTCTCCAGTACAATTGGGTATAGATCACATAAATAGCATCAAATACGTCAAAGGTTAAGCTCAACCTCCGTGCTGAGGCCCGCAACTATCTTAGCCAGCATGTGGAGATAAGGGAACGTCTGACGAAAACAATTTACCTTCGTTATGTCCCTGCATGTCGGGGCGGTTAAAGGGATCGACTAATTTGTCGATCTCTCATGGCACTTAAGGAGCAATTACGGATGCTAGAGCTGTTGTTACAGTGGTATCGTCGGCGTTTTACCGACCCGCAGGTTATCGCTTTATTGGTTATTCTGTTGGCTGGATTCTGCATTCTCTACTTCTTCAGTGGCATTTTGGCTCCTCTGCTGGCGGCGATCGTGTTGGCGTATTTGTTAGAATGGCCAACCGCCCGATTACAACGTATTGGTTGTTCTCGCCCATGGGCGGCCAGTATCGTACTGGTGATTTTCGGTGGTATCACACTACTGGCGGTATTTGTTGTGGCGCCAACGGTGTGGCAACAGGGCAATAATCTGATATCAGACATGCCGAAAATGCTAAATAAATTCAATGCGTTTGCTCAGACGTTACCTGCGCGTTATCCCGCGCTGGTGGATGCCGGCATTGTCGATATGATGGCAGAAAATCTGCGAAGCAAGCTGTCGGGGATGGGGGAGTCCGTGGTTAAAATCTCTCTCGCTTCACTGATAGGTTTACTGACATTGGCAATTTATTTGATTCTGGTGCCACTGATGCTGTTTTTCCTGCTCAAAGATAAAGAGCAGATGCTGAATGCAGTACGGCGTATTTTACCGCGTAATCGCGGTCTGGCTGGGCAAGTCTGGCTGGAAATGAACCAGCAGATAACCAATTATATTCGTGGCAAAGTATTGGAGATGGTGATTGTTGGCATCGCCACGTATTTAGTGTTCTTTGTTATGGGCATGAATTACGCGCTGTTACTGGCGGTGTTAGTCGGCTTCTCGGTACTGATCCCTTATATTGGCGCAGTGATTGTCACGATTCCAGTGGTGTTGGTGGCGTTATTCCAGTGGGGGGTTGGGGCCGATTTCTGGACACTTTTTATCGCCTATCTGGTAGTACAAGGGCTGGATGGTAACTTGCTGGTGCCGGTACTGTTCTCTGAGGCCGTAAACCTGCATCCTTTGGTGATTATTCTGTCAGTGATCATTTTTGGCGGCATGTGGGGCTTTTGGGGGGTATTTTTTGCTATCCCGTTAGCTACGCTGGTGAAAGCGGTTATTCATGCCTGGCCGGAGGAGTTTATCCCCGACGCAGATTAACTATCCCCTGTGCCCTTGATGCCGCAGCGGTGTTAGCTGGCTGCGTTGCTGCAACAGCAATGGCTTTGGGGAACATTCGATTTATTGCCAATAAAAAGAGCACTTGAGCGCTCTTTTTTTGCAACTTATCGGCCAGGGCCAGGGTGTGATGACTCAGGCACTTTGGCGCAAGTAATCCATTACGATATCGTGGTGGTTGGTGGTTTTGAAATTATCAAACACATGCTCCACCTTACCGTCGGCATCAATTAAGAAACTGATACGGTGGATACCGTCGTAGGTTTTACCCATAAAGCTTTTTTCGCCCCAGACACCAAACTGCTCTGCAACCTGATGATCTTCATCAGACAGCAATGTGAAGTTCAGTAGCTCTTTTTCAGCGAAACGTGACAGCTTTTCAGGTTTATCGGTGCTAATACCGAGCACTTCGACACCCGCTTTCTTCAATTCATCCATGTTGTCGCGCAGACCGCAGGCCTGAACAGTACAGCCTGGTGTCATGGCTTTAGGGTAGAAGTAGACCAAGACACGTTGTCCCTGGAAGTCGGCCAAACTAATCTGCTCGCCATCTTGGTCGGGCAAACTAAACTTCGGCGCTATATCACCGGCTTTCAATGGGCTCATTACTAACTCTCCATTCGTGAGTCATGCTGTGGATAGTTCACAACGCTAATACTGCCTTGCGCGTTGAGTTCTGTACATAGCTGATAAAAAGCGTGTTCAATTATCGAACTGTTTTGGCTGGCGGGACTGTGCGCACTAATCTGGATATGCAACCGAGGAGGGTTGCCACCTTCAGCCGGCTGAGTTTTGGAAACCAACTCGGCGATATTCATATTGTGACAATGAAACAAGTTGGTAAACCGTTCAATAATATGGGGGGAGTCATTGACTTCAACTTTTACCCATACTGTGGCAGGCATCGCTTTTTGGTCCTGGGCATTGGTTCGCTTCATCACAATCAGCAAATCAAGCTCTGCCCCTTTTTGCGGTAAGGTGGATTCCAGTAGGGTAATCGCATTCCAACTGCCTGAAAGCAGCATAATAAATGTGAACTCCTCACCGAACATGGCTAGCCGGCTATCTTCAATATTACAACCGCAGCTACTGACATGGCGGGTGATGGTATTCACGATTCCTGGGCGGTCAGCACCCAGTGCGGTAATGACCAGATAATGTTCATCAAGCTGCGGCAAAATCGCTCTTCCTGTCATGCTCTTTGGGGTTACCATGGTAAACATAAAAAAAACCTGCTGCCAAGCGCTTACAACACAGTTGTTTGCTTGCTTTTGGATAGAGGTCAAAAGTACCATGAGGAACTTGTTTAAGGAGGGGGTGGGCAATGTTTACGGGAAGTCCAATGTTTACAGGAAGCATAGTTGCACTGGTAACGCCGATGGACGATAAAGGTGCGGTCGATCGTGCAAGCCTGAAGAAACTGATTGATTACCATGTAACCAGTGGTACTGCGGCGATTGTCTCCGTGGGCACAACTGGTGAGTCTGCAACACTGAACCATGACGAACATGTCGATGTGGTCATGCAGACGCTCGAACTGGCCGACGGCCGAATCCCAGTCATTGCCGGAACCGGCGCTAATGCCACCTCCGAAGCAATTTCTCTCACCCAACGGTTTAATAATACCGGTGTGGTGGGATGTTTGACTGTCACGCCATATTATAATCGGCCAATGCAGGAAGGGTTATATCAACACTTCAAAGCGATTGCTGAAAGTACCGATTTGCCACAAATTCTCTATAATGTGCCTTCGCGTACCGGTTGCGATATGTTACCGCCGACCATTGCTCGCTTAGCCAAAATTAAAAATATTGTTGCTGTTAAAGAAGCAACAGGGAACTTAAGTCGGGTTAGTCAGATCCAAGTGCTGGTTGATGATGAAGATTTCATCCTGCTCAGTGGTGACGATGCGAGCGGACTGGACTTTATGCAACTGGGCGGCAAAGGGGTTATTTCGGTGACAGCGAACATTGCTGCGCGTGAAATGGCTGAACTTTGTGACTTGGCTGCACAGGGTAACTTTGCAGAAGCACGCCGTTTGAATCAGCGCTTGATGCCGTTGCATCAGCATTTATTTGTAGAAGCAAACCCAATTCCGGTGAAATGGGCCGCGAAGAAGCTGGGATTAATGGCGAATGACACTCTTCGTCTGCCAATGACCCCACTGACTGACCCGGCTAAACGGATTGTGGAAGATGCGCTGAAAAGCGCAGGTTTGCTGTAACTCTTAGGGAAATTTGATGGCAATAACATTGCAAAAGTCGACGGTGGTAACGGTAGTGGGTGTTTCGCTGGCAATGCTGCTGGCAGGTTGCTCCACTGACCAACGCTACAAACGCCAGGTTGGCGGTGACGAGTCTTATCTTGAAGCTCCGGGGCTAAAGCCGCTTAACTCACCAGCAGGGATGATTCTGCCGATACAAAATGGTGAGTTTGATATCCGTTCCGTCAACTCTCAAGGTGCTGTGGGCAAACAGTTGGACATCCGTCCTCCGGTACAACCACTGGCATTGCTTAGCGGTTCTCGCGCTGAAAATGCTAACGATACCAGCAAGCTATTGTTAGAAAATAGCCCGCAAAACCGTAATCTTTGGGCGCAAGTTACCCGCGTTCTACAGGATAAAAACTGGGCGATAGCCAGCCGTCAGGATGCCAGCCAAACGTTGACAACTGACTGGGTCAAATGGAATCGTGCAGATGAAGACGTGCAGTTTGAAGGCCGTTATCAGATAAGCGTGCAGGAGCAAGGTTATCAGTTGGTGTTAGTGGTGAAATCTCTTGCTTTACAGCAAGGTGGGCAACCGGTCACCAGCTATACCGAAATCCAGCGCTACAACGGTGCAATGCTGAATGCCATTATCGAAGGTCTGGATAAGGTGCGTTCTGATAGCGAAAGCAGTCAGGCTTCCCGTAAAGTCGGCACGCTAGATGTTCAAAGCGGCAGCGATGATACTGGTTTACCGCAACTGATTGTACGTGCCCCTTATGCTGTATTGTGGGAACGTCTGCCAGCCGCCCTTGAGAAGATTGGCATGAAGGTTACTGATCGTAGCCGTCCACAAGGTTCGATTAACGTTACCAATAAATCCATGAGTAGCGGCAGTTGGGATGCGTTGGGTGCCAAAGACCCTGAATTGCCAGAAGGCGATTATAAGTTACAGGTCGGTGATCTCGATAACCGCAGTAGCTTACAGTTCATCGGTCCGAAAGGGCATACTCTGACTCAGTCTCAGAACGATGCTCTGGTCGCGGTGTTCCAGGCAGCATTTAGCCAAACTGGTGCTACAAGTACCAAATAAAACCAAAGGGGCTTCGGCCCCTTTAAACCCGTCATACTTCAAGCTGCATGTGCGTTGGCGACGTTCAATCACCCGAGTCACTTACAACACAGTAAGCTCATCGGGATTATGAGCCTCTAATGAGGCTCACCCTGCGGGCCAGCGCAGGCGCTGTTCAAAATGGTTTACAACCAATTTGTCACTCGCTTGCCGCCTTCCTGCAACTCGAATTATTTAGGGTTTAGTCATTTTATAGCGAGTTATATTTTCACATTACTGGAGTAATTAAGATGCAAAAGCTAGCTGAGTTGTATCGTGGGAAGGCGAAGACCGTCTATACCACCGAAAATCCTGACCTGTTGGTATTGGAGTTCCGTAACGATACGTCAGCACTGGATGGTCAGCGCATTGAACAATTCGATCGTAAGGGAATGGTAAATAACAAATTTAACTATTTCATTATGACTAAATTGGAAGAAGCCGGTATTCCAACGCAAATGGAACGCTTGCTGTCAGATACCGAAGTGTTGGTCAAAAAACTGGAAATGATCCCAGTTGAGTGTGTTATCCGTAACCGTGCCGCAGGCTCGTTGGTAAAACGCTTAGGAATAGAAGAAGGTTTGCAACTGAACCCACCACTGTTCGACCTGTTTTTGAAAAACGATGCCATGCATGACCCAATGGTCAATGAGTCTTATTGCAAGACCTTTGGCTGGGCGACAGAAGCACAATTGGCCCGCATGAAAGAGCTGAGCTATCTGGCGAATGATGTGTTGAGTAAACTGTTTGATGATGCCGGTTTAATCCTGGTGGACTTCAAGTTGGAGTTCGGTTTGTTCGGTGATGAAGTGGTTTTGGGTGATGAGTTCTCACCTGATGGCAGCCGTTTATGGGATAAGGAAACCCTGAACAAGATGGACAAAGACCGTTACCGTCAAAGCCTGGGTGGTTTGATTGAAGCCTACGAAGAAGTTGCACACCGTATCGGCGTAAAATTAGACTAACCGCGCAATCGATTCCGTTTTGTCTGGCGCAGGGGAGATAGTCGCTATCTCCCCCATGCTTTTCTTTCTTAACGCTACAGCATTATTAGCGATGTTCACCACTCAGCCCCTCTCTGGGCCAGCCGCAGCAAGCAGCGTTTAGTTTAGCTCCAGACAGATTTGTCTCTCACTTGCCGCCTCCTCTAAGTACTTTGAGCATGTATTTGAATGCCCAACTCCGCTAATAACACCAATCATTTAAGCTTTTAATGGTATTAGCTCAACAGATTTCCTACGATAATATGTAAGGAAAATATCTGGGAGTATTGCTATGCGTTGGCAAGGTCGTCGTGAAAGTGACAATGTAGAAGATAGGCGCGGGGATGCATCCGGGGGCGGTGGTGGGTTCCGGCCTCCGATTGGCGGCAAGGGCGGTATTGTTATTCTCATTGTGGTGTTGGTTGCGGGCTACTACGGGGTTGACTTGACCCCGTTGTTAAATGGCAGTGATCCGATGTCACAAACTCAAACACAGCCACGTTCTCCAAGTTCAGTCAGCACTAAAGATGACCAATATGCCAAATTCACCTCGGTCGTTCTGGCGGATACAGAAGACGCCTGGAAACCTATTTTCCAAAAGATGGGGCGTACCTATCAGGAGCCTAAACTGGTGATGTATCGTGGTGCAACGCGCACCGGTTGCGGTACCGGTCAGTCCGTTATGGGACCGTTTTATTGCCCAGCAGATAGCACGGTTTATATCGACTTATCTTTCTATGAAGATATGAAGAATAAACTGGGTGCGGGGGGCGACTTTGCTCAGGCCTATGTGATTGCTCATGAAGTTGGCCACCATGTGCAGCATTTGATGGGTATTGATACTAAAGTGCGTCAGCAGCAGCAGGGTGCATCTCAGGCTGAAGCTAATCGCCTCTCGGTCAAAATGGAATTGCAGGCGGACTGTTTTGCCGGCGTGTGGGGCAAAGCCATGGAAGACCAGCAGGTGTTGGAAGTGGGTGATTTACAAGCGGCACTAAATGCGGCACAGGCAATTGGGGATGATCGCTTACAGCAGCAAAGGCAAGGGCGTGTCGTTCCTGATAGCTTCACTCATGGCACATCACAACAGCGCTATACCTGGTTTAAACGTGGTTTCGATAGCGGTGATCCTAATAGCTGCAACACGTTCTCCACCCGTTAAACTGATCAGCTAAAATCATTGGCGTTACAGCGAACAGCGCTGTAGCGTCAGGTACGAAAAGTATAAATAGATTATCATAAGACCACTTTCCTCTTACCGGCACGCTAGCTGCCGGCATTTATTGCAAGGCAGGGATAACCATGGCCGCTCTTGATCCAACTTTATTGATTCTATTGGCGTTGGCTGCGCTTGGCATCATTAGCCACAATATGACCGTCACATTAGCTATTCTGACACTACTCGCCATTCGTATTACTCCGTTAAATCAGTTTTTCCCATGGATAGAAAAGTATGGCTTAACCATCGGTATTTTGATTCTGACCATTGGCGTGATGACGCCGATTGCCAGTGGTAAAATTAGCGCCAGCGAGGTGCTGCACTCCTTTGTGCAGTGGAAATCGATATTAGCCATTGTGGTCGGGGTTGCGGTCTCTTGGTTAGGTGGCCGTGGCGTGTCGTTGATGACTCACCAACCGTCCGTGGTGGCAGGGCTATTGGTCGGAACGGTACTGGGGGTTGCGTTATTTAGAGGAGTTCCGGTTGGGCCGTTGATCGCCGCGGGCTTGCTTTCACTGGTGATCGGTAAATCGTAACGTGATCGATCAAATTGTGCTCAGCCAACCACTAATGGCACGGCAGGGGATACGGCGTTTACTGGTCCTCAGCGGTTGCGCGGATTGGTCGCGCCAGCAGGCATTAAATCTGCGTCAGCAATTGCCGGGTGATTGGTTATGGATAGCAGAACAGGCCGCTGACACTGGCAATGCAATTCACCCGACAGCGGCAAAAACCTTACTCGGGCAGGAAGGGTTACATGGCGTATTTGATGCCACCGATGGTTTGAATACCGAAGCACTGGCGGTGCTGGCCGGCGCATTGCAAGCTGGTAGCTGGCTGGTGCTGCTAGTGCCGCAGTGGGATAGGTGGCAGTGCTTACCAGACGCTGATAGTTTGCGCTGGAGTGAACAACTCACCCCCATCACTACACCGAATTTTATTCACCATCTGCAACGTCAACTTCAGGCTGATCCTGATGTTATTTTGTGGCAACAGAACCAGCCGCTATCCATGCCTATGCTGTACTCTCGCCCAGACTGGCAGCAGCCCGACGGTTCCCCTACCACGGAACAGCATACTATCCTTCAACGCCTGATGCAGGCAGAACGCGGCACTTGGGTGCTGACGGCAGCCCGTGGGCGCGGTAAATCGACGCTGGCCGGTATGTTGGTAGCGCAGTGGCCCGGTCGCTGCTGGGTCACCGGGCCGGGTAAAGCAGCCACACAAGTGCTGAATCAGTGCGCGGGAGAACGAGCGCACTTCTGGGCGCCAGATGCACTATTAGACTACTGTCGGTTAAACGATGTCAGCGGAATTGACTGGTTATTGATTGATGAGGCTGCGGCTATCCCTGCCACACTCCTATCGGCGTTATTGGTGTACTTCCCACGGGCATTATTAACCACCACCGTGCAGGGTTACGAAGGCACCGGGCGTGGTTTCTTGTTGAAGTTCTGTACAACACTACACGATTGGCACCCTTTGGCGCTAACAGACCCTATTCGTTGGGCCAGCGGTGATCCGCTAGAGCGTGTCGTGGATGAAGTTATGCTATTTGACGATGAGCTACCGCGCCGCGAATCTCTCTCAGCGTCAGTCGATATTATGCCCTGTAAGCAGCGCGATTGGCTGCACTACCCCGAATTGCTGCGACGTTTTTATGGTTTGCTTGCCAGTGCGCATTATCGCACCACCCCCCTTGATTTGCGGCGTTTGATGGATGCGCCAGGGATGCATTTTTCTGCGGCCAGGGTGGCTGATTCAGTCATTGGTGCACTGTGGCTGGTGGATGAGGGGGGGCTTAGCAGTGCATTAGCCCATGCCGTTTGGGCAGGGAAACGGCGGCCAAAGGGGAGTTTGGTGGCTCAGTCACTGGCGGCTCATAGTGGGCAATGGCATGCACCCACCTTACGGTCGCGGCGAATCAGTCGAGTCGCGGTAGCACCGTCATGGCGGCGGCAGGGGATAGCACAACAGATGATTGCCGCCGAGCTTGCGCGTGGGCAGCGCGAGAGGCTTGATTATATTTCAGTCAGTTTTGGTTATACCCCCGAATTAGAACGCTTCTGGCGTGCCTGCGGCTTTCATCTGGTGCGTATTGGTAGCCATAAGGAAGCCAGCAGCGGCTGTTATGCGGCAATGGCGATATTACCCCTGAGTTTAGCGGGACAATCGCTCTGTGAGGCAGCACGGCAGCAATTAGAGCGTGATTGGTATTGGTTGCAGCAATGGGTCGACATTCCAACGCCCTTATCGCTATCCCAGCCTCAACAACCTGACATTGCCTTAAATGACGACGACTGGCGTGAACTGGCTGGTTTTGCCTTTGCTTTTCGGCCGTTAGAGGCGAGTTTACCCGCACTACAGCGTTTGTTATTACGCAGTCAATTACCCCTTCCCGCATTACGGTATTATTTACAGCAGGGTATTTCGCCCGCGCAGATTGTTAACAATCTAGCCCTAACAGGGCGAAAAGCATTAGTGGCGCGGTGGCGGCAAGAGGCAGCCGAGGGGATGGCAGAGGATTGATGACAGTTATCTTTTATTGTCTTAAAACTCAATTTCTCATGATGTGGCGAAGAGGCTCTTAGGGTAAGGTATTCGCCATATTCAGGATGAGTATAGCGAGGATATCCACCGAGTCAGATCCCGCATCCGCCGTTACCTTCAATAATTCCCACCAACTCCATCAATAAAACCCAATATCTCTGCGAAACCAGCAGCGTATAGTAACGTTATTGTTATTTAATGATTAAAGGCCGCTTGATGAATCAGACTTCTATCGTAGTGCAGCAACCCGCAACGCCAGAACAATTAATACTATTGTTTCATGGTGTTGGTGATAGCGCCGCTGGAATGGCACCGGTCGGTAGCCATTTTGCACAAGCCTTTCCTCAGGCGCTGGTCGTCAGTGTTGATGGTATATTCGCCAGCAACATGGGGAGTGGGCGTCAGTGGTTCTCAGTGCAAGGTGTTACTGAAGATAATCGTCAGGAGCGAGTTGATGCGGTGATGTCGCAATTCATTGATATTATACGTTATTGGCAACAGAAGAGTGGCCTTGGGGCACAGCAGACCACCCTGGTCGGTTTTTCGCAGGGCACTATTATGTCATTGGAGGGGGTGAAAGCTCAGCCGCAGTTAGCCGGGCAAGTTATGGCGTTTAGTGGCCGTTTTGCAACATTACCACAGCAACCCATCGCTGACGTGGTGATCCATTTTATTCATGGTGAGCAGGATGGGGTGATTCGTGTGGAACATGCCAAGGCTGCAACCAGTAGCTTAATGGCTTTGGGCAGCCGCGTAACACTGAGTCTGGATGCCAATACCGGGCATGGTATTAATCAACCGATGCTCAAACTGGCTATCGACCATTTGCGTGACGACCATTTACGTGACGACATTGTTGCGAGGTAATTCACCTTGACGAAGGGGCTGACCCCTTCGTTTGATGTGACTCGAGCTTCACTTATTTTTTCTTGTTCTTATCCGGCCAGTCGTCATCGTCGTCCCATTGCGCATTGTTATCGCGATGAGGCGGTAATTCTGGTTTGTTTTTTAAAAAGCTTTTATGATCAAGACGGCGTAACTCTTTGATACCGTTTAAGATAATGCCTGCAAGCAGGATAAGTATGATCCACCAATAATCTGCTAACCAGTGCATGGTTAAGTTCCTTCCGTTGATATACCTGTCATCTTTCAAACTGCCAGTGTGGCTGCACTCAAGAACCTGAATCACCTGACTGCGTAAGCACGTCGGGATTAATCAACCTTATTCTCGCTTGCCGACTTCCTGCATCTTGAAATCTATAGGGTATGAATAAATCGCGAAAAAATCATGGGTAAATGGCTTGTCAGCCACTCACTGCCTGCCACATCCTGTGATTGCCAAGCTTCTAGTAGAATGTTGGGTGTCAGTAAATGTTCCGCCGCCGCAGCTAACGGGCGATAACTTAGGTGCCAAGGTTCTGCTGCAATACCGCCGTTGTCCTCGCTAAATGGCCGGTAAAAACCAAATTCAG
This sequence comes from Yersinia sp. 1252 StPb PI, assembly GCF_048593885.1. Classification (NCBI taxonomy): domain Bacteria; kingdom Pseudomonadati; phylum Pseudomonadota; class Gammaproteobacteria; order Enterobacterales; family Yersiniaceae; genus Yersinia; species Yersinia sp. 1252 StPb PI. The sequence goes on from NZ_JAZGQE010000008.1 coordinate 50,387, forward strand.
CCATATGAACATCCAGCCACTGGGTCAACGGATAAAAATAGCCACTCGCTTGGTATTCCCATGGCTCCAGCTGTAATTTGGTCTCTGCGGGCAACAGGGAGGGATCGTAAATATCCAGATCACTGCCCCAGTGATGGCGGCTGGCTCCCGGCAGGGCAGACCAGCGTAAAATAGCCTCACAGCGAGCCTGAGCATCAAGTTGGCAAATCTCTATCGGCTGGCTGTCTTTATCTAATACTGGTCGCTCACCGCGAAATTTACCATTCCAGATCGCTAATTGGCGGTCAAAATCGCGAAAAGTGCTGGCAGGTTGTAAATCAAACCCCGCTCGTTTAGCGGCTTGTTGCATAGCCTGAAAGGCCGCAACAGCTTGTGGTTGCAGGCGATGGTTGCCGCTTAACACCGTCAGATGATCGGTTGAACGGCCGGTAAGCATCTCTGGTGTTAATGTATTAGCTGTCATGCGATGAGCTGCTCCATAATTCGCTGATACATCCGGCTCAGTAGCTGCAAGTCAGCGGCGTGAACACATTCATTCACTTTATGGATAGTGGCATTAACCGGCCCTAACTCCACCACTTGAGCGCCCATTAACGCGATAAAACGGCCATCAGAGGTGCCCCCGGTGGTTAACAGTTGCGGCGTGATTTCAGTGTAGTGCTCAACAGCATTAATTACTGCATCGACCAGCGCACCCCTTGCGGTAAGGAAGGGTTGACCAGACAACACCCACTCGAGGGTGTAATTTAGTTGATGGCGTTCCAACAGCGCCTCTACTCGCTGCTTAATCATGCTGTCAGTCAGTTCTGTACTGAAACGGAAGTTGAACTGCACATAGAACTCACCGGGAATCACATTATTGCTGCCAGTTCCGGCATGCAAATTGGCGATCTGCATACTGGTAGCAGGGAAGAACTCATTGCCTTCATCCCATTGTGTAGCAACCAGCTCATTCAGCGCTGGTATTGCCCGGTGAACCGGATTATCTGCTAAATGAGGATAGGCCACGTGCCCTTGAATTCCATGGATACGCAAGTTGGCAGTAATAGAACCCCGGCGGCCATTTTTCACCACATCGCCGACTCGGTCAGTACTGGAGGGTTCGCCAACCAGACAGTAATCCAGCCGCTCGTTACGCGCCATCAACGCATTCACGACTTTGACCGTACCGTTAATGGCCTTGGCTTCTTCATCGGAGGTAATCATAAATGCCAACCGGCCTTTATGCTCTGGATGAGCCGCGACAAAACGTTCGGCGGCGACCACCATTGCAGCCAGTGAACCTTTCATATCGGCGGCACCACGGCCATACAGCATGCCATCACGAATGGTCGGTTCAAACGGTGGGCTGCTCCAATGGCTTTCATCACCGGTGGGGACCACATCGGTATGACCGGCAAATGCCAAGGTTTCACCTTCGCCGCGCCAGGCCCAGAAGTTAAGGGTATCGCCAAAATTCATAGGTTCTACCGTAAAACCGATAGCCTCTAAGCGCTTAATCATGATCGCCTGGCAGCCCGCATCAGAAGGGCTGAGCGACGGGCGTCTAATTAATTGTTGGGCCAGTTCGATTACCGGACAGATCATGTTATTGCACCTCGATAACGTGTTGTTTAATATTATGTTTCTTAATAAAGAGTTGATAACTTTCAATTTTGAAGCCCAGCAGCATTTCGCCATTGGTGGCTTCCAGTAGCGGGCGTTTAATTATGGCTGGCTGTTCTAGCATCAGCGCTTTGGCGGCCAGAGCATCGGTTATTGCATCACGTTGGGCTTGTGGCAATTTACGCCAGGTGGTACCGCGCGTATTGAGCAATGGTTCCCAACCCAGTTGATCGATAAAACCTTGCAGGCGTTCGTCACTCAATCCGTCTGCACGATAATCGTGAAACTGATAGGCAATACCTTGCTCTTCCAGCCAGCGGCGGGCCTTTTTTATGGTATCGCAATTTTTAATGCCATAAAGGCGCAATGATGGAGTGGCTAGGCTATCTGACATGGAAAAATAATACCTCGGCTAGAATGGCAAATCAGGTCAGCCGTATAGACGACTGCCCGGCTCAAGGGGAGCAATTTGCCCATAATGCGGGAAAATGTGATTTGAATCCAGACGGCTATGCGTTGTTGAGCGCGGCGGTAATCAGAACTGACCTGTTGATTTAGCCGATACGGTCAAGGTTAGCGGCATATTGGCGAATCGCTTTTTGGTAGAGGCTGATGTCCTGATGGCTTGAGGTTTCAGCCAGCAATATCAATAACGTAGCGACTGCCTCTTTGGTTTCACCGAGGTTATACAGTGTCATGGCACGGAATAAGGTAATCTCTTTCGCTTGTGGGAAATGGGCTAACGCGCGGTCAAATGTATCCAGTGACTCTTGATATAGCCCCAGAGCGCGATAAGTGCTGCCCAGCCCCAGATAAGCCTCCTGCAACTCTTTACCTACCAGATTGTGCTCAATAGCGGCCCGATAGAATGGGATTGCCTGCAACTCCAACCCCTGCACATCATACAGTGAGGCAATCTTATACAGCAGACTGGCGTTATCTGGTGAACGACGCAGTAAGTCCAGCGCCATTGCCACCGCATCATCATAACGGCCCAGCTCTTTTAATGAGTCGATGGAGTGTTTCATGGTTGTGCTCTGTATTTTGCCAATAACGGGTTTTGTCAAAAACGGCGTTTACCCCTATATATCTGAGCACGCTACTCTCGAATGATAAAACAGGCAAGTGATGTAATGCTGGCTGAGGAAACTCAGTGACAGGGCAAAATTCAAGATCTCTGCGACAGATCTCATTTCAACCGTTAGGTAGCTTACTTTCGATTTTGACTGTTCAAAAAATAGGCGTATAATTGGCCGCGATAATTAGAGAGGATGTTATGGTTGAATTTGAGTTAAGCACGTGGAAAGAGTTTATCGATGCTATGCTGCGTAAGGCATAAGCGAATAAACCGGCAGTAAGAGTAACTATCTTTTTGTTGTTTTAACGATTGACTTATTACACACCCAGGGGCGAAAAATCGCTCGCCAGAAAGGCAGAGACCATATTGGCTCTGCCTTTTTTATGCCCGTCATCTTGCAAACCGTAGGTGTGTTGGCGGCTCTCGTTCACCCGAATCACTGACTTGATGTCAGCTCATCGGGGTTCTCTTGCTTGCCGTCTGCCTACAGCTTGAAATCTATTGGGCATAATCAGGAGTCATCTTTCAAACCGTAGGTGTGTTGGCGGCTCTAGTTACCCGGCCCATCCTTGGGGGTTAGCGGCTCTCGTTACTCTTTCGCGCGCGGTGGCCTGCCTGGGAAGCGACGACGCACCAGAACAAAGAACAGCGGTACAAAGAAAATCGCCAGCACGGTAGCTGAAATCATCCCCCCCATCACACCAGTACCTACGGCATGTTGGCTACCTGAGCCTGCACCCTGGCTGATAGCCATGGGTAACACACCAAAGATAAATGCCAGCGAGGTCATCAAAATAGGCCGCAACCGCTGGCGGGAAGCCTCAAGAGTGGCTTCGACTAAATCTTTACCTTTATTGTTTAATTCGCTGGCAAACTCGACGATTAAAATGGCGTTTTTGGCCGATAAGCCAATAATGGTCAGCAACCCGACCTGGAAATAAACGTCATTCTCCAACCCGCGCATCCAGGTGGCCGCCACCGCACCTATAACCCCGAGAGGCACCACCAACATCACAGAGAACGGTATTGACCAGCTCTCATACAATGCCGCCAAACACAAGAACACCACCAGTAACGAGATGGCATAGAGGGCCGGGGCCTGTGAACCCGATAGCCGCTCCTGATAGGACATACCTGTCCACTCCAGACCAAAACCATTCGGTAGCTGTTTGACCAGATTCTCCATTACATCCATTGCAGTACCGGTACTGATACCTGGTGCCGCCTCACCGACAATTTCCAGTGCAGAATAACCGTTATAGCGCTCCAATCGTGGTGAGCCATATTCCCAGCGGGTAGTAGAGAACGCCGAGAAGGGCACCATGCTGCCGCTTTTATTACGGACATACCATTTGTTAACGTCTTCCGGCAGCATACGGGCGGTGGCCTCAGACTGCACATAGACTTTCTTCACCCGCCCACGATCAACAAAGTCGTTAACATAAGTCGAACCCCAGGCCGTTTTCAGGGTGTTGTTAATATCATCCAGTGCTACGCCCAACGCTTGTGCTTTGCGTTGATCGATATCTATCTGCAACTGCGGACTATCGTCCAATCCGTTATGTCGCACTCGGGTCAGGGCTGGCTCTTTAGCAGCCATCTGTAATAACTGATCGCGAGCAGCCATCAATTTGTCATGACCCAAACCGCCGTGATCTTGTAATTCCATATCAAAACCTGATGAGCCACCCAAGCCTGAAATGGCTGGCGGGCTACTGACCGACACTCTGGCCTCGGCAATTTTATTAAATACTTTGGTGGCGCGTTCAATAATGGCAAAAGAAGAGTTATTACTCTCTTTACGCTGATCCCAATCAGACAGCCGGATGAAGAGGCGTGCCACATTTTGGCCGTTACCACCTGGGCCGGACCCCACCGTTGAGAATACCGACAACACATTATTCTTTTCTTCCGTCAGGAAGTAGTTCTCTACTTTTTCAACCACTTTCAGTGTCTGTTGTTGGGTTGAACCCACCGGGAGCTGGACTTGGGCCATAAACACACCACGGTCTTCCAATGGTAAGAACGACGTCGGTAACTTGATGAACAACAGCGCCAGCCCGCCCAACAGCAGAAAATAGAGCAACATATAGCGCAGACTATGATGTAACACCTGAGCCACACCTTTCTCGTAACGGCGAGTGTTACTATCGAACATACGGTTAAACCAACCGAAAAAGCCGCGCTTGGCGTGATGATGGCCCTGCTGAATGGGTTTGAGCATGGTGGCGCAAAGTGCTGGGGTTAGAATCAAGGCGACCAGCACCGAAAGCACCATGGCAGAAACGATGGTAATGGAGAATTGGCGGTAGATGGCCCCGGTGGTGCCACCGAAGAATGCCATCGGGATAAACACGGCAGACAGCACCAGCGCAATACCCACCAATGCGCCCTGAATTTGCCCCATAGACTTACGAGTGGCTTCGCGTGGCCCTAGTCCTTCTTCGCTCATCACTCGTTCGACGTTTTCCACCACCACGATGGCATCGTCAACCAACAGCCCGATCGCCAATACAATGGCAAACATGGTTAGGGTATTAATACTGAATCCGAACGCCGACAGTACTGCGAACGTGCCCAATAGCACCACTGGGACGGCAATTGTTGGGATAAGGGTGGCGCGGAAATTCTGCAAAAAGAGATACATCACCAGGAAAACCAACAAAATGGCTTCCAACAATGTTTTTACCACATCCTTGATTGAGGCTTTAACGAACGGTGTGGTTTCATAAGCGATTTTGGCTTCAAGACCGTGCGGGAAAAACGGGGCCAGTTCTGCTATCCGGGCCTTAACCAACGCATCGGTTTGCAATTCATTGGCACCGGAGGCGAGCTTGATACTCATTCCTGATGCAGCCTGGCCATTAAAGCGACTCAGATAATCATATCTTTCAGCACCCATCTCAATTTTAGCCACATCACCCAATGTGACCAGCGACCCGTCCTGGTTGACCCGCAGCGTGATCTCCCTAAATTGCTCTGGTGTCTGTAATTGAGATTGAGCATTAATGGTGGCATTTAATGCCTGATTATCGACGGCAGGGGTTCCACCTAATTGGCCCACCGCAATCTGACTATTTTGCGATTGGATAGCGCTGACAATATCTTGGGTGGTCAGTTGATAATTATTGAGTTTATTGGGGTCGAGCCAGATACGCATAGCATATTGGGAACCGAAGGCATCAATGCTGCCGACCCCTTCGATACGGCTAAGTGGGTCTTGTAGATTACTGGCGACATAGTCAGCAATATCTTGTTTATCCATACTGCCATCGGTGGAGACAAAGGCCACCATCATCAAGGTGTTATCACCGGATTTTGAAACTGAAACCCCTTGCTGTTGTACGTCTTGTGGCAGTTTTTTAATGGCAGACTGCAACTGATTCTGTACCTGCTGCATCGCTTCGTTAGGATCAGTACCCGCTTGGAATGTCAGGGTTATTGATGCGCTGCCAGAGTTGCTGCTTTGCGATGACATATACAACAGCTTATCAAGGCCGGTCATGCTTTGCTCGATAACCTGCGTGACGGTATTTTCCAGTGTTTGTGCCGAGGCTCCTGGATATGAGGCACTGATGCGGACGTTAGGTGGTGCCAGATTCGGGTATTGCTCAACCGGCAGCGTTGAGATTGCTAAAGCCCCGGTAAGACACAAAATTATCGCCAATACCCAAGCAAAGATCGGGCGGTCGATGAAAAAATTAGCCATGCAGTGCCAGCCTCTATAAATAAAAAATCATATCCAGCAGAATCTACTGTGCACTTTACGCGGGAATGCGGGTGGAAACGTGAAGAAAATATGGAGAACCTGTAAAAAACCTCGATAAAACTGAGTTAATCCATCTCAATGTAGAAAATAATGATAAACAGGTGTTTTTTCTGGCATCAGGTAAACTGATTATATCCCAAGAATTTAGCGTGGCAGCCAGGTTGCAATGTTAAATAAGCAGGGAATAGCAGTCACTCAAAATAGGAATTTTTATGGAGCTAAATCCAGTGTTTGCCCGCCGTCTCTATCTCTGCTGGTTAATCAGCAGTGGTGACTCGCTTAATGTACCGCGCTTGATGGAATTGACCGGCTGGCCACGGCGCACTTTGCAAGATGTCTTGAAGGCGCTACCCGGTTTGGGTATCACTCTGACTTTTGTGCAGCATGGCGTGCGCAATAACGCGGGTTATTACCAGTTAGATAGTTGGGGGCCACTGAACAAAAAATGGATATACGATAACCATGATTTTATTTTAGCGGCCATTGAGTAGCCTGACAGCCAGCGAATAGTTTGGTGGCTATTAAATAATTGGGTGGTGGTTAGTACTTTTTATTTTCCAAAAACAAAATGGTTGCTGCCACTCGCGAACGCACATTTAACTTACGCAATAAATTGCGAATATGTACTTTTACGGTTTCTTCTGAAATGTGTAATTCAAATGCGACTTGCTTATTGGACATACCGCGCGCCACTTCTTGCAGCACATCTAATTCACGCTCGGTTAACTCGGAGAAAGGATTAATCTCTTCATGGCGGGAGGATAAGTACTGTGCAACTTCATTGCTGAATACATTCTCGCCACGCGCTGCCTGACGGATATTTTCCAGTAATACTTCCGGTTCGCTATCTTTGAGCAGATAACCATCAGCACCGGCATCAATCATGGCATATACATCGCTGCGCGCATCAGAAACTGTCAGCACGATAATTCGCGCATCAATCCCGTCATGTCGTAATGCTTTTAGGGTATCTAGCCCAGACATCCCTTTCATATTCAGGTCGAGCAGAATGACATCCGGCTGACATTTGGCCGCTGCGGTAATAGCCTCACTGCCGCAGTTAGCTTCGGCAACGACATCAAAACTGTGGTCCATCTCAAGTAATTGCCGAATACCACGGCGCATAAGGGGATGGTCATCAACGATCATAATGGTGTGACTTTTGGTCATATAAGTAATGTCCCTGTAACCGATATATGCCCATTATCTTGCAAATTGCATGGGGGGATTGACGGTTGATGTTACTCGGCCCCTGTGAGCACATCTGTTCCTGACCGCCTTCCTGCACTTTGTAATCTATTGGGTATAGACGTTAAATATTTTGGCTGTTGAATACAGATTATTTTTGATAGCCAATTTAGCAGGCTACGTTATCCATTATTGTTAGTAAAACTGCGATCTAAGTGTACCTCAAAACTGAGGCCAAATTCATTTAACCGCAACAGTTTACCTGAAGAAATAATTACCAAAGTATCATCTTGTTTGATAGCTATTCTCATTAAACAAATCGTTATATAAAAAAGGTAATAACGCAAATAGATTTAACAGTGACAAACTGCGTAAATAACCACTAAATTAATTGATCTTGCTCAATATCTAC
>NZ_JAZGQE010000090.1:0-18479 GCF_048593885.1 Yersinia sp. 1252 StPb PI
TTAATGAAATGTTGTGATTCCCGTATGCAAGCGTTAATCACGCACCTATAATCGGCGGCCACTGTACAGGGGTCGGCATAATTTTGTAGTAAAGGAACCGTTCACCAGCCAAGTTTATATCCTTATTTAGGGTAGTTAGTGGGGCAGGTTCCACGTCCGGTCAATATTAGAAATTCAATAGAGGTTATCATGGCTTTAGAACGTACTTTCTCCATCATCAAACCCAATGCTGTTGCCAATAACGACATTGGTGCCATTTATGCGCGTTTTGAAAGTGCTGGTTTCGAAATCATTGCTGCAAAAATGCTGCACCTGACCAAAGAACAAGCAGAAGGTTTTTACGCAGAACATAAAGGCCGCCCGTTCTTCGATGGTTTGGTTGAATTTATGACCTCTGGCCCAATTATGGTACAAGTTCTGGCAGGCGAAAATGCCGTTCAGCGCAACCGCGATATCATGGGGGCTACTAACCCAGATAACGCACTGGCGGGTACTTTGCGTGCTGACTTTGCCGACAGTTTTACCGCTAACGCAGTACACGGTTCTGATGCGGTTGAATCAGCTCAGCGTGAAATTGCCTATTTCTTCGCTGCGGATGAGATTTTTCCCCGTCGCTAATGAGTTGATTCTGTGTAGGAATGGCCGAGATTTAATCAACTGAAACAATAAAGTTGCCCGGACACCTTTCCAATCATGGAATCCATGCTCTAAAATTTGTACAATGCCGCGCCCCGGTGGAGACATCTCTCCCGGGGCGTTCTATTATTTATTTATCGCCGTTTCGAAAGCCTATCCGGTTTAAAGCGCAGCGCCGTAAAGTGTAACAACGAGGCCACGACAACTCATGTCTGAACAATTACTAACTTCATCAGCGCCAATTGCTGCTGCCCCTACGCCTGACAGCACGGTCGTCACCACCGCGCCCGTCACTGGCAAAATTAATCTGCTCGATTTAAATCGTCAACAAATGCGCCAATTTTTTGCCGAAATGGGCGAGAAGCCTTTCCGGGCAGATCAGGTCATGAAGTGGATATATCACTATTGCTTTGATGATTTCGAGCAAATGACCGACATTAATAAAGTGCTACGCGCCAAATTGCAGCGGGTAGCAGAAATCCGTGCACCGGAAGTGACTGAAGAGCAGCGATCAACGGATGGCACCATTAAATGGGCCATCAAAGTTGGTGATCAGCAAGTTGAAACCGTCTATATCCCGGAAGGCGACCGCGCAACACTGTGTGTGTCATCCCAGGTAGGCTGCGCACTGGAGTGTAAATTCTGCTCCACAGCACAACAGGGCTTTAACCGTAACCTGCGGGTATCGGAAATCATCGGTCAGGTATGGCGTGCTGCCAAAATTATCGGCGCAGTAAAAGCCACCGGTATCCGCCCAATCACCAATGTGGTGATGATGGGGATGGGTGAACCTTTGCTCAACCTGAATAACGTGGTGCCGGCCATGGATATCATGATGGACGACTTTGGTTTCGGCTTATCTAAACGCCGTGTGACCTTGTCTACTTCCGGCGTGGTTCCGGCGTTGGACAAGCTGGGTGATATGATTGATGTGGCGTTGGCTATCTCATTGCACGCGCCGACCGATGATATCCGCGATGAAATCGTGCCAATCAACCGTAAATATAATATTGAAACCTTCCTGGCTGCGGTACGGCGTTATTTGGATAAATCCAAAGCCAATGGCGGGCGGGTTACCGTCGAATACGTTATGCTGGATCACATCAATGACAGCGTGGAACAAGCTCATCAACTGGCGGAATGTCTGAAAGACACACCATGTAAGATTAACTTGATCCCATGGAACCCGTTCCCTGGCGCACCTTATGGCCGTAGTTCAAACAGCCGGGTGGATCGTTTTTCTAAGGTATTGATGGAATATGGTTTTACCACCATTGTTCGTAAAACGCGTGGTGACGACATAGATGCTGCATGTGGCCAGTTAGCGGGTGAGGTGATTGACCGCACCAAGCGTACTTTGAAAAAGAAAATGGCCGGTGAACCTATCGTTATTAAGACAGTCTGATTGAAAGTATTGATTTGTTCTATATAACTAATTGTTATTTAACTTATAATTTGTTAGATGCTCAATACTGAAAAAGCTATACCCTAAATAATTCAAGTCGTGAGTATCGCGAACGAGCATGACGCTGAGGTATGACGGGTATCTTCACATATAAGGACAATTGAGAAAGCATGAAGCTGACAAGACTGTGGAGAGTTTGCCTGATTGCGACCGTATTGGCTGGTTGTTCCGGTTCATCGCCGGAAAAGGTTAGCCAATCCGCCGCCGGGCAGACGCGTTTACAACTGGGTTTAGAGTATTTGGCGCAGGGTGATCTTAATGCCGCGCGGCAGAATCTTGAGAAGGCTGTAGAGGCTGATCCACAGGATTATCGCGCTCAATTGGGTATGGCGTTTTACGAACAACGTATCGGTGAAAACAGTGCCGCAGAGCAGCGTTATCAGCAAGCGATGAAACTGGCACCTGGAAATGGCACGGTACTGAATAATTACGGTGCGTTTCTGTGTGGTTTAGGGCAGTATGTACCGGCCCAACAACAGTTTAGCGCAGCAGCGCTGCTGCCCGATTACGGTCAGGTGGCAGATAGTCTGGAAAACGCTGGATATTGCTTTTTACGGGCCAATCAAAATGACCAGGCTCGGATACTGTTGAGTCGGGCATTGAAGTATGATCCTGATAAAGGTGAGCCGCTGCTTGCAGAAGCTCAAAGGCATTTTGGAGAAGGGAATCGCGCTCAGGCGCAACTATTACTGGATGTTTACCAACATACACTTCCGGCCAGTGCTGAAAGTTTATGGTTACAAATTCGTTTCGCCGCGCTAGCAGGCCGTCAAGATAGTGTTCAACGCTATGGCAAGCAGCTTGCGCGAAGTTTTCCACAATCCAAACAGTACCAGCATTTTCTAGCTAATGAATACTGAAGCCTCCCAAGATCAAACTGTTCCAGAGACGACAGGTGTGCGCCTGCGTCAAGCCCGCGAAGCTCTAGGGCTAACTCAGCAGACGGTTGCAGAACGTCTGTGTTTGAAGGTATCCACAATCCGTGATCTTGAGGAGGATAAAGCGCAAGCTAATCTCGCCTCAACATTCCACCGTGGTTACATTCGTTCCTACGCCAAACTGGTTCACCTTCCTGAAGATGAACTGTTACCTATGTTGGCAAAACAAGCACCAATCAGGGCAGCAAAAGTGGCCCCAATGCAAAGTTTTTCATTGGGGAAAAAGCATAAAAAACGTGATGGCTGGTTGATGAGTTTCACCTGGCTTATTGTGTTGGTTGTGCTGGGGTTGACAGGAGCATGGTGGTGGCAAAATCATCAGGCGCAGCAAGCAGAGATAGCCACTATGGCTGATCAATCCTCTGCCCAGCTGTTGCAGAATGGCGGGCAATCTGTGCCGCTGTCTGATGAGAATAGCGATCCTAACGCGCCGACCGATACCCAGGCTCCGATTGCGAATAGTCAGCCTGCCTCTACACCAACGGCAAGTGGTACTGCACCGGTAACAAACAGTACAGCACCTGTGGATACGGTAAATAACCGTGTCGAGACAGCAACTAATCAGGGAGCGACTCCGGCGGAGTCTGTGGTTGTTTCCCCGAGTCAGGCAGTTGTGCCTGATGCTTCTACCGCGCAATCACCACTACCTACAGCAGACGCTGGGGTAAATGGTGCGGCATCATCTGTGGGTTCATTGGTAATGAACTTCAAAGCTGATTGCTGGTTACAGGTTGTTGATGCGAGTGGAAAAACATTGTTTAGCGGTATCCAAAAAGGAGGCGCGACCCTCAACCTATCGGGGAAATCCCCTTATAAACTGACTATCGGTGCACCTGGTGCGCTGACAATCACATATCAGGGTAATCCGGTTGATTTGAGTAAGTTTATTAAGGCTAATCGCGTAGCGCGCCTGACTGTCGGTGTAGAGTAATATTGTGGTTTTGACAAACTATGTTGTGGTTCAGCTAAACCGCCACTGTAGTTTTGAAAAACTGCTTTGTTGTATAAACTACACGACTGTAAAGGAGAGTGTGTAATGCATAACGAAACCCCAATTATCCGACGTAAATCTACCCGGATTTACGTCGGTAAAGTGCCAATTGGTGATGGTGCGCCGATTGCAGTGCAATCGATGACCAATACTAAAACCACGGATGTTGCTGCGACTGTTGCCCAAATCGTAGCATTGCAACGTGTTGGTGTGGATATCGTGCGAGTCTCAGTACCCACCATGGAAGCGGCTGAGGCGTTTAAATTAATCAAGCAGCATAAAGACGTCATTGTGCCGCTGGTTGCTGATATTCATTTTGACTACCGTATCGCCCTGAAAGTGGCTGAGTACGGTGTTGATTGCTTGCGCATTAACCCCGGTAATATTGGCAACGAAGCCCGTATCCGAGACGTGGTTGCTAGCGCTCGCCACTACAACATCCCTATCCGTATCGGTATCAATGGTGGATCGCTGGAGAAAGATATTCAGGAGAAATACGGTGAACCTACGCCGGAAGCCCTGCTTGAATCCGCGATGCGTCATGTCGACATTCTTGACCGCCTCAATTTTGATCAGTTTAAAGTCAGTGTTAAAGCCTCAGATGTTTTCCTGGCGGTAAACTCCTATCGTTTGTTAGCCAAAAGAATCGACCAACCTTTGCATTTGGGTATCACCGAAGCGGGTGGTGCGCGCAGTGGTTCAGTTAAATCTGCCATTGGATTAGGTTTGTTGCTGTCTGAAGGTATTGGCGATACGTTGCGTATCTCGCTGGCGGCTGATCCGGTTGAAGAAGTCAAAGTCGGTTTCGATATTCTTAAATCTTTGCGCATCCGTGCCCGTGGGATTAACTTTATCGCTTGCCCAACATGCTCGCGCCAAGAGTTTGACGTTATCGGTACTGTGAATGCTTTAGAACAGCGGTTAGAAGATCTGATTACACCTATGGATGTCTCTATCATCGGTTGTGTGGTCAATGGCCCGGGTGAGGCCTTAGTGTCGACTATCGGTGTGACCGGTGCTCATAACAAAAGCGGTTTCTACGAAGACGGTGTTCGTCAAAAAGAACGCTTTGATAACAAAAATATGATTGACCAGTTGGAAGCCAAAATTCGGGCTAAAGCATCAATGCTTGATGCTAATAATCGGATTGTTATCAATCAATTGGATGATGAATAAACATCGTTGGTCATGGGTTGTCGGTCAGCACAAAAGCGGGTTTTAGCCCGCTTTACATTGCGCCAGTAGGGGTAACAAGTTGTCATCATTGAATATATGGGTGGCAAGCCTCTATAATCGGCTTTATTTTTTGCACCATGCCCAAAGTAATTAGAGTGGCTGCGAACGGCGCTGCTGCTTCAAGTAAACAGGGTATAAAACTACAGAGAACAGACGTGGCAAAGAACATTCAAGCCATCCGTGGTATGAACGACTACCTGCCAGCCGATACGGCAGTATGGCAGCGCATTGAAAGTATCTTGAAGCAAGTGCTTGCAGGCTACGGTTATAGCGAAATTCGCATGCCGATTGTAGAGCAGACCCCGTTATTCAAGCGCGCGATCGGTGAAGTCACCGACGTGGTTGAAAAAGAGATGTATACCTTTGATGATCGCAATGGCGAAAGTCTGACACTGCGTCCTGAGGGAACCGCAGGGTGTGTACGTGCAGGTATTGAACATGGTCTGCTGTACAATCAGGAACAGCGTCTGTGGTACATCGGTCCGATGTTCCGCTATGAGCGCCCACAGAAAGGCCGCTATCGTCAATTCCATCAGTTGGGTGCGGAAGTTTTCGGTCTGCAAGGGCCGGATATTGATGCTGAATTAATTTTGCTGACGGCCCGCTGGTGGCGTGCTTTAGGTATCTCAGAGCATGTGCAACTTGAACTGAACTCCATTGGATCATTGGATGCGCGTGCTGATTACCGTGAAGCGCTGGTGACTTTCCTCGAGCAACACGTTGAGGTACTGGACGAAGATTGTAAGCGCCGGATGTACAGTAATCCGCTGAGGGTGTTGGACTCCAAAAATCCCGATGTTCAATTGCTGCTAAATGATGCGCCTAAGCTATCTGAATATCTGGATGAAGAGTCAAAACAACATTTTGCAGGTCTGTGTGAACTTTTAGACCAGGCCAGCATCCCATATACCGTCAATGAGCGTTTAGTTCGTGGTTTAGATTATTATAACCGTACGGTATTTGAGTGGGTCACCAATAGCTTGGGCGCACAGGGCACTGTGTGTGCCGGTGGGCGTTACGACGGTTTGGTTGAACAACTCGGTGGGCGTGCAACGCCTGCGGTTGGTTTTGCCATGGGCCTTGAGCGTTTGGTTCTGTTAGTGCAGGCCGTAAATGCTGACTTCCAGGTACCAGCGACAGTAGATGTTTATGTCATTTCGTCTGGTCAGGATACGCAAAGTGCCGCAATGCTACTTGCTGAAAACCTGCGTGATGCCATGCCAACGCTGAAATTAATGACCAATTACGGCGGTGGTAATGTCAAAAAGCAATTTACCCGCGCTGATAAGTGGGGTGCCCGTGTGGCATTAATGCTTGGCGAAAGCGAAGTAGCAGCACAGCAAGTGGTCGTAAAAGATTTGCGAAATGGTGAACAAGAAACGCTGGCGCAAGCGGATGTTGCTGCGCGTCTGGCTTTGATGTTGGGTTAAGGAGAGAGACACCGTGGAAGTCTATACCACTGAAAATGACCAGGTTGATGCAGTGCGCCGTTTCTTTAGTGAGAATGGTAAAGCGCTGGCCGTGGGTGTGGTGCTCGGGATTGGTGCATTAGTGGGTTGGCGTTACTGGCAGAGTCATCAGAACACTGTCTTGACGGAAGCCTCCTCTGCCTATCAGCAAGCCAGTGATGCTTTGTCAGCTAACAGTGCTGATGGTGTTGCTGTTGCTGAAAAATTTGTTCAGGGCAATAGCAATAACTACGGCGTACTGGCCGGGTTAGAGCTGGCTCATCACTTTGTTGAGCTAAATGAGTTTGATAAAGCGGCGCAACAACTCACTCAGGCGCTGGGTCAGACCAAAGATGAAAATCTGTTGTCACTGATTAATTTGCGTCTTGCACGTCTGCAATTGCAATTGAAGAAACCAGACGACGCATTGAAAACGCTGGATGCGGTGCAGGGTGATGGTTGGACTGCGATGGCTCAGGATGTCCGTGGCGATGCGCTATTGAGTAAAGGTGATACCGCAGGTGCGCGAGCTGCTTACAGCAAAGGCGTCGAATCAAATGCTTCTCAGGCGCTGCAAGCTTTGCTGCGCATGAAATTGAATAATTTGTCCAGCTAAGGGGTATTCCCATGCAATTGCGTAAAACACTCTTAGTAGGACTGGTATCTGTTGCCCTATTGAGCGGTTGTTCACTGTTTAACAGTGAAGAAGATGTGGTTACCATGTCACCACTGCCAAAAATTGAGAATCAATTCACACCAACTAAAGTGTGGAGTACCTCAGTAGGTGGTGGTGTCGGTGATTATTACTCCCATTTGCGCCCAGCCTGGCAGGGGACGACTGTCTTTGCCGCCGACCGTAAAGGTTTGGTGAAAGCCATGGACGCCGACAGCGGTAAGCAAATCTGGCAAACCGATTTGTCTGAAAAAACCAACTTCCTTTCCAGCAACCGTTCTGCAATGTTATCTGGTGGCGTCACTGCATCAGGTGCCCATGTGTATGTCGGCAGCGAGAAAGCGGTAGTTTATGCGCTTAATTCCGATGATGGTCAGGTTGCATGGCAGACCGTGGTGGCGGGTGAAGCATTATCTCGTCCGGTTGTCAGCGATGGGGTGGTACTGATCCATACATCAAATGGCATGCTGCAAGCACTGAATGAATCAGACGGTGCGATTAAGTGGACATTAAACCTCGATACACCAGCGCTCTCTCTGCGCGGTGAATCTGCGCCAGCAGTCGCATTCGGTGCAGCGATTGTCGGTGGTGACAATGGCCGCGTCAGTGCGGTAATGATGGAACAAGGCCAGTTGATCTGGCAACAGCGTATTTCCCAAGTGACAGGTACCACTGAAATTGACCGCCTGAACGACGTTGATACCACGCCTGTGGTTGTTGATGGTGTGGTTTATGCTTTGGCATACAATGGTAACTTGACTGCATTAGATCTGCGTTCCGGCCAGATCCTGTGGAAGCGTGAAATGGGATCAGTGAATGACATCATTGTCGACGCGGGTCGCATTTATCTGGTCGATCAAAATGACCGAATTGTTGCGCTGAAAACAGATGGCGGTATAACCCTTTGGAGTCAAAGCGATTTATTACATCGTAACTTGACAGCTCCTGTGATGTATAATGGGTATCTGGTTGTAGGTGATGCCGAAGGTTATCTGCACTGGGTGAATACCGATGATGGCCGTTTTGTCGCTCAGCAGAGCGTAGACAGCTCCGGCTTCCTGAGTGCGCCAGTGGTTGCCAGCGATAAGTTGCTGGTTCAGGCGAGAGGCGGCACGGTATACGCGTTCACCCGTTAATCCTGATTTAGTGCCTGTTTAACAGGCCAATAATAGGTCAATACCCAAAGTTATTGGTGTTGCAGCAAGGCAGCAAACGAATGAACCCTAATGAACTGATACCGTCAGTTATTCGGGTTAGTGAATGCCGCTAATATCGCAGCAACGTTCAAAACGCAGGGTTTTAAGCGGCTCCTGAGATTCAGGGGCCGTTTGTCTTCTAAAAACTGCGCTGTTGCAGGTTTGGTACAGCGCTGTAATGATTTGAAAATTAAGTAATGAGGCTTCAACAATGATACCTGTCATCGCGCTGGTCGGGCGCCCGAATGTGGGTAAATCCACTCTATTTAACCGTTTAACGCACACCCGTGATGCGTTAGTTGCGGACTTTCCCGGGCTAACGCGTGACCGTAAGTATGGTCGTGCCGAGGTCGAGGGTCATGAGTTTATTGTTATCGATACCGGAGGTATTGATGGCACAGAAGATGGCGTAGAAACCAAGATGGCAGGTCAATCGTTATTGGCGATTGAAGAGGCCGATATTGTCCTGTTTATGGTTGATGCCCGTGCGGGCTTGATGCCTGCGGATCAGGGGATTGCCCAGCATCTGCGCAGTCGTGAAAAAGCGACTTTCCTGGTTGCCAACAAAACTGATGGTATTGATCCAGATACTGCTACAGCAGATTTCTATTCATTGGGCTTAGGTGAAGTTCATGCTATCGCGGCGTCCCATGGCCGTGGTGTGACTCAGTTGATTGAAGATGTTATGGCACCTTATATGGATGCTGTAGAACCTGAAATTGAATTGACCGATGAAGAAGCGAATGCGGCTTATTGGGCCGCACAGGAAGCTGAGGACGACGCTGTTCCTGAAGATGACGCAGAAGATGATTTTGACCCACGGACTCTGCCAATCAAACTGGCAATTGTCGGGCGTCCTAATGTAGGTAAGTCCACACTAACCAACCGCATTCTCGGTGAAGATCGGGTGGTGGTCTATGATATGCCGGGCACCACGCGTGACAGCATTTATATTCCTATGACCCGCGATGAGCGTGAATATATCCTGATTGATACTGCGGGGGTGCGTAAACGCGGCAAAATCACCGAAACGGTTGAAAAATTCTCAGTAATTAAAACCTTGCAGGCCATCGAAGATTCCAATGTTGTACTGTTGGTTATTGATGCTCGTGATGGTATTTCGGATCAGGATCTGTCGCTGTTGGGCTTTATTCTCAATAGTGGGCGCTCACTTGTTATTGCGGTCAACAAATGGGATGGCATGACAGAAGAAGCGCGTGCGCAGGTTAAAGATATGCTGGATCTGCGTCTTGGTTTTGTCGATTTTGCGCGGATTCACTTTATCTCAGCCTTACATGGCAGTGGCGTGGGTAATCTGTTTGAATCTATTCAAGAAGCTTATGACTGCTCAACCAAACGTGTGGGCACTTCCTTACTGACCCGCATTATGCAGATGGCCGAAGAAGACCATCAGCCTCCTTTGGTGCGTGGCCGTCGCGTCAAATTGAAGTATGCCCATGCTGGGGGTTACAACCCGCCGATTGTCGTAATCCACGGCAACCAGGTTACTGACCTGTCGGATTCGTATAAACGCTACCTGATGAATTACTTCCGTCGTTCATTGAAAGTAATGGGGACGCCAATTCGCATCCAGTTTAAAGAGGGCGAGAACCCATTCGCGGGTAAGCGCAATCCATTAACACCAAATCAGATGCGTAAACGTAAGCGTTTGATGTCGCACTTGAAAAAAGGTAAATAATCTACCCTTCATCTGTCAAGTTGCAGGTGTGTTGGCTGCTCTCAATAACCCGAATCACTTGACTGCGTAAGCTCATCGGGATTAATGAGCCTCATCCTTGAGGCTCACCCTGCGGGCTTGCATAAATGCTGTTCAAATCGGTTCCCGACCGATTTGTATCTCGCTTGCCGCCTTCCTGTATCTTGGCATCTATTGGGTATACTAAAAAGCGCGGGTATTCCGCGCTTTTTGCACATTTAACGACCGAGGTCAGTAAAACGCAGCTTTGGCCGCTTAACCGTAAACAAAGGGAGTTGAAAGTCAGTCATGTCTTGGGAAACCTGGAGTTTTGCATTTAGTGTCACGATGCCTAACTTGCTGATGATGTTACTCGGTGTGCTGTTACGGCGCTTTGGCTTGATGGATGATCGCTTCTGCGATGGTGCCACCAAGCTGGTCTTCAATCTCGCCCTCCCTTGTCTGCTGTTTTTTAGTGTCGCGACTAATCATGTCAGCTTATTGGATAACCTACCCTTGGTTGTTTATGGCGCTATTGGTACGTTGGTGACCTTCTTGCTGTTGGAAGTCGCCGCCAAGTGGTTGGTAAAAGACCCAAAAGAGCGTGGTGTATTCGTGCAGGGAGGGTTCAGAGCCAATACTGCTATCGTGGGGTTGGCTTTTGCCATGACGGCATATGGTGCCGAAGGGGTGGCACTCGGCTCGATGTATCTGACGGTGACAGTAATTTTATTTAATATGCTGTCGGTGATCACCCTGACTCGCAGTCTGCAAGCTGGGCAGGGCGGCAAAATCAGTAAATTGGCACTGTTACGCAGTATTGTGACTAATCCGCTGATAATTGGGCTACTGTGCGGTTTACTCTACGCACAAACGCAATTACCCCTTCCTCAGGTGATTGTCCAGACGGGGAGTTATATCTCTGCTTTGGCATTACCATTGGCTCTGTTATGCACCGGAGCGAGCCTCGACTGGCACGCGATGTTCCGTTCTTCCAATGTGGCAGCGTTATCTTCAACAGCTAAATTATTCGTGGTGCCAATATTGATGACCGTTGGTGGCTTGTTGATGGGCTTTCGTGGGGCGACATTAGGGATTATATTTCTGTTCTCTGCCACTCCAACGGCGGCTGGCAGTTATGTTATGACCCGCGCCATGGGAGGCAATGCCACCCTGGCGGCGAATATCATTGCCATCACCACGGTCGGTTCATTCTTTACCACCGCGCTGGGGATTTACTTCCTACGATCGCTCGGGGTGATGTAGTTTTTAAGGAGAAGTCGATGGATGCATTATGCCCGGTTTGCCAAAAACTGATGACCGAAGTAAGTGGCCACTTTCATTGCTCTAATTGCCATGGCAACTATCAGCAACAGGCGGAGTGCCCTGATTGCGCCAAACCGTTGCAGGTGCTGAAGGCGTGTGGCGCGATTGATTATTTCTGCCAGCACGGTCACGGACTCATTTCGAAAAGCCGCGTTCACTTTAGTTACTTGCCGACGATTTGACTGGCAGCAATTGAGCCAGGCGGCGTTACTCTTTTGCCGCTTTCCGTTGACGAACCTTCTTCGCCACATTGATTTGGGTGATTTCACTTTCTACCCAACCGTCCTGCAATCGGGTGGTCAGCTTATCACCTGTCTGCACCTGCTTAGTGGTTTTCAGCACTACCCCAGCCGGAGTCTGCGTGACACTGTAGCCACGGGCCAAGGTTGCTAATGGGCTGACGGCCTCTAACTGCGAGCAGGCGATACCAAAACGCTGCCGATAACCATTAAGCTGGCGCTCTAATGCCTGACGCAAACGGTATTCCTGCTGCTGCACTTGCTGGCTGTAACGGTGAATTTGCCCTTGCGGTTGCACTTGCGCGAGGCGCTGCTGGAGCCGTTCGGTGCGCCGACTTAACCAGCGGATTTGGTTTTGCGCGCTCTCTTCCAGGCGGCGTTGCAGCTTTAATAACAGTGTCTGCTGACGTGCCAGTCGCAAATGTGGATGTTGTTGCTGTAAACGGTGTTCAAGGCGGGTGAATTGCTGGCCGCGCTGCGCCAGATAATAATCCATCGCCATTTCCATCCGCTGCTGCTGCCCTTGAATTTGCCTGACCAGCTCAATCTGGTTACGGCTTACTAATTCTGCGGCAGCAGACGGTGTTGGCGCCCGCAAGTCAGCGACAAAATCAGCAATAGTGATGTCGGTTTCATGGCCGACCGCACTGACTATCGGGATGTGGCTATTGAAAATAGCGCGGGCGACCCGTTCGTCGTTAAAACTCCACAGGTCTTCCAGCGATCCGCCGCCGCGCCCGACGATTAATATATCGCACTCGGCACGTAGGTTAGCTAACTGAATGGCACGGACTATCTGCAATGGAGCATCAACTCCTTGCACTGCTGTTGGGTAAATAATTACCGGCAATGATGGGTCACGGCGTTGCAAAACCTGTAGAACATCATGCAGCGCCGCACCACTGGCAGAGGTGATGACGCCAACTTGCCTGGCAGGACTTGGCAACGGTTGTTTATGATGTTGATCAAATAGCCCTTCCGCCGCCAGTTGTTGCTTGAGTTGATCAAACTGTTGTTGCAGCAATCCGTCACCGGCAGGCTGCATGCTTTCCGCAATTAACTGATAATCGCCACGCGGTTCGTACAGGGTAATCGATGCCCTGACCAACACTTGCTGACCATTTTGTGGACGAAACGTGGTACGGCGGTTAGTGTTGCGAAACATCGCGCAACGCACCTGCGCTTGAGCGTCTTTTAGGGTGAAATACCAGTGACCGGATGACGGTTGGGAGAAATTGGATATCTCGGCCGTGAGCCAAATCTGGCCCATTTCCATTTCCAGCAGTTGTCGCACCGTCTGATTAAGACGGCTAACAGTAAAAATTGTTGATGCGGAAGATTGTGACATGTGACCTGGATCAAATTTTAAAACAAGCACTTAATTGATCGATATTACCTACCTCAGACCGGTTGGCAAGAAAAATTATGAGAAAGTGCTGGAGGCAACCGATTACGCTCTGTATAATGCCACGGCAATATTTTATCTTTTCACATCCACCTTGGTGAGATATTGCCCATGCTACGTATCAAGAAAGAAGCTCTGACATTTGACGACGTTCTCCTGGTTCCAGCCCACTCCACAGTTTTGCCTAATACGGCCGAACTTGGCACTCAACTGACCGCAACTATCCGCCTAAATATCCCTATGCTGTCCGCAGCCATGGATACCGTTACCGAAGCTCGTCTGGCCATTGCGCTGGCACAAGAGGGCGGTTTAGGTTTCATTCACAAAAATATGTCCATTGAGCGCCAGGCTGAAGAAGTCAGCCGCGTGAAAAAACACGAAAGTGGCGTTGTTACCGAGCCGCAGACTGTTACCCCAACCACCACACTGCGCCAAGTGAAAGAATTGACTGCCCGTAACGGTTTTGCTGGTTACCCGGTGGTAACCGAAGATTATGAGCTGGTTGGCATTATCACTGGCCGTGATGTGCGCTTTGTGACTGACTTAGACCAACCCGTGACGGCGGTGATGACACCGAAAGAACGTCTGGTTACCGTCAAGGAAGGCGAAGCTCGCGAAATTGTCTTGCAAAAAATGCATGAAAAACGTGTCGAGAAAGCATTGGTTGTTGATGATAGCTTCCATCTGCGCGGCATGATTACTGTAAAAGACTTCCAGAAGGCAGAGCGCAAACCTAACGCCTGTAAGGACGAACATGGCCGTCTACGTGTTGGGGCTGCTGTGGGTGCCGGTGCCGGCAATGAAGAGCGTATCGACGCGCTGGTCACCGCAGGTGTTGATGTTTTACTGATTGACTCATCCCATGGTCACTCTGAAGGTGTTCTGCAACGAATCCGTGAAACCCGTGCCAAATATCCTAACCTGCAAATCGTTGGCGGTAACGTTGCGACGGGCGCGGGTGCAAAAGCCTTGGCTGATGCCGGTGTGAGTGCCGTAAAAGTAGGGATTGGTCCAGGTTCAATTTGCACCACCCGTATTGTGACTGGTGTAGGTGTGCCACAGATCACGGCGATTGCTGATGCGGTCGAAGCACTGGAAGGTACCGGTATTCCGGTGATTGCTGATGGCGGTATCCGTTTCTCTGGCGATATTTCTAAAGCCATTGCCGCGGGTGCTTCCTGTGTCATGGTGGGGTCTATGCTGGCAGGGACTGAAGAGTCTCCGGGCGAAATCGAACTCTATCAGGGCCGTTCATTCAAATCTTACCGTGGTATGGGCTCACTGGGCGCGATGTCCAAAGGCTCTTCTGACCGTTACTTCCAAACTGACAATGCTGCCGATAAACTGGTACCGGAAGGTATTGAAGGTCGTGTCGCATACAAAGGTTTGTTGAAAGAGATTGTACATCAGCAAATGGGGGGCTTGCGCTCCTGCATGGGGCTTACCGGTTGTGCCACTATCAATGAATTGCGTACCAAAGCTGAGTTTGTGCGCATCAGTGGTGCAGGGATTCAAGAAAGCCATGTGCATGATGTGACTATCACTAAAGAATCCCCTAACTATCGCATGGGCTAATTCCAGGGGCTTAAACCGGCGAATTTGGTCATCGTTCGCGGCTCGCATTGCTCATTGACTTAGTGTCAACTGCGTATGCTGTGCTGCGGGCGTTAACTAACTTCTTGGCTTCGCCGACTGGAATGATTCATAAATAATTATGGTAACTATTTAATTTTATTATTTCTCTGTGGAATACGCCGCACATGACAAAAAATATCCATAAGCATCGCATCCTTATTCTTGATTTCGGCTCGCAATACACCCAACTGGTGGCGCGACGCGTTCGTGAAATCGGTGTCTATTGTGAACTATGGGCGTGGGACGTAACCGAAGCTCAGATCCGCGAATTTAATCCAAGCGGCATCATTCTTTCTGGCGGTCCTGAAAGCACGACTGAGCACGACAGCCCACGCGCACCTGATTACGTGTTCACTGCGGGTGTCCCGGTATTAGGTGTGTGCTACGGCATGCAGACTATGGCGATGCAACTGGGGGGGAAAGTTGAAGGTTCAAATCAGCGCGAGTTCGGTTATGCGCAGGTGGAAATCAAAACTGACAGCGCACTGATCCGCGATATCAAAGATGCTATCAATCCAGCCAACGAAGCAATATTGGATGTATGGATGAGCCATGGTGACAAAGTCACTGCCATCCCAGCTGATTTTGTGACGGTTGCCAGCACCGATACCTGCCCGTTTGCCATTATGGCCAACGAAGAGAAGCGTTTTTATGGCGTGCAGTTCCATCCAGAAGTCACACATACCAAACAAGGCCAACGCCTGTTAGAGCGCTTTGTGTTGGATATCTGCGGCTGCGAAGCCTTATGGACCCCGGCCACCATTATCGAAGACGCCATTGTTCGTCTGCGTGAGCAAATTGGTGAAGACCATGTGATTCTTGGCCTGTCCGGTGGTGTTGACTCCTCTGTGACGGCAATGCTGCTGCATCGTGCTATTGGTGACCGCCTGACTTGTGTGTTTGTCGATAACGGGCTGCTACGGTTGAACGAAGCCGACCAAGTGCTGGAAATGTTCGGTGATAAATTCGGCCTGAATATTGTTCATGTTGCCGCCGAAAATCGTTTCCTTGCAGCGCTGGCTGGTGTCGATGAACCTGAAGCGAAGCGTAAAATCATTGGTCGCGTGTTTGTCGAACTGTTTGATGAAGAAGCGTGTAAGCAAGATCAAGTGAAGTGGTTGGCACAAGGCACCATCTACCCTGATGTGATTGAATCAGCCGCGTCTGCTACTGGTAAAGCACACGTAATTAAATCTCACCACAATGTGGGCGGTTTGCCGAAAGAGATGAAATTGGGGCTGGTTGAGCCGCTGAAAGAGCTGTTTAAAGATGAAGTACGCAAAATTGGCCTGGAATTAGGTCTGCCGTACGACATGCTATACCGCCATCCATTCCCAGGTCCAGGTTTGGGTGTACGTGTTCTGGGCGAAGTAAAAAAAGAGTATTGTGACTTGCTGCGCCGCGCTGATGCCATCTTTATCGAAGAGCTGCATAAAGCTGATCTGTACAATAAAGTGAGCCAAGCCTTTACTGTATTCCTGCCAGTGCGTTCTGTTGGTGTGATGGGCGATGGGCGTAAATACGATTGGGTGGTTTCACTGCGCGCAGTAGAAACCATCGATTTTATGACCGCACATTGGGCGCATCTGCCATACGACTTCCTGGGCCGCGTTTCAAACCGCATTATCAATGAAGTGAATGGTATTTCCCGTGTAGTTTACGATATCAGTGGCAAGCCACCCGCTACCATTGAGTGGGAATAGTATACGGCCGTTTGAATACTATTTAACACGATAGAAAAACCCTTAAGCCCTCTGCATTCATAGAGGGCTTTCTCTTTTCTACGATTGATAAAGATTGACGGAAGACTCAAATTTCTGACGGTATATTAAATGATGCTCAGTTCATTCCTACCGGCCTGGCCGATGCCGCAATGAATCGCGTTGCTACTGCGCGTGACGTGTCACTCGCTCCGGTTATTCGCATATTTCGGTTCTGATGATTTCGTTATCTAGCTGCGGCAAGGACTGAACAGTAAGTGCATTGGCACTTATCCTCGCACAACAGATGATTTGATATTCAGCCAAGCGTATTACTGATTTTGAGGGCAAATACGGGGTCTGACGCGGTGTTTATCGATTTTGGCTAAGGCAGCAGCATTAAATCAGTGAGTAATAGCTGGAAAAAAGAATAGATCGCTCATCAGGCAAGGGGGATGCTCTCGTACTGACCTTTGTATTCCCAGTTACCACGCGACAGCAACATTTGCCCGGAGCCCAGCGGCAAGGCC
Organism: Yersinia sp. 1252 StPb PI; assembly: GCF_048593885.1. Taxonomy (NCBI): domain Bacteria; kingdom Pseudomonadati; phylum Pseudomonadota; class Gammaproteobacteria; order Enterobacterales; family Yersiniaceae; genus Yersinia; species Yersinia sp. 1252 StPb PI. The sequence goes on from NZ_JAZGQE010000090.1 coordinate 17,115, forward strand.
GGTGTATTACTGATCACGACCCGTATGCGTGATTGTTATTTTGTAATAAAATTATCATTTCTTTTGATTTGGTATTATTGTCTTCCCTTTTAGAGTTCGATTTACGCGAACAATTGAAGAATCTGTACTGTCTGCTTTAAGGGGATTAGATCGATTATTTGTTCTTAATTTATTACGAGCCTCATCAAGCTGTAATGTTAATTTGAGCATGTCTTGAGATAGTTTATTATTGGTTTCTAGCATGACTTCTTTCTCTGAAATCAATTCATCCCTCTCGACAATTAGACTGTTTTTCTCAGAAATTAGTGCTTTTTTCTCAGCAATCAATTCATTTTTCTCTTTGGTTATTTCTCCTGTTTTTTCCTTGGAAATTTCAATATCTTCCTTCATTTTCTGGATTTCCTCTTGACCGCCTGTTATTTCTCTTTCATAAGCGATATCTGCGCGGGCACGTTTTTGCTCGGTGATTTTTTTTCTATCTAAGGTCGCGTCATTTCTATCCGCATATCCCTCCATGGATGCCATGGTTGGCTTGTTTTGTATCGATATAACTTTCGCCGAGATAATTGGTAATAATATAGTTATTAATACGGTTGAAATGATAGGAAATATCATCGCTGTTAGCATCGTCGAATTGTCTTTTATCATGACAATTTTATCTTCGATGGTGGCTGCGCTGAATAGCATCACAAGAATGTTATCCCAATTAAAAATTAGCCAAGAAAAGCACAGAGCACCAATTACCGGACTTTTTATACGCTCAACAGCAGTCGCACGCATAGCAGTAAAGAGTTCTTTAAAAAAATCGAGCATGACTTCACTTTGTAAGTGTTTGTGTGTGAATGTGATTATAGGCAGAAAGCACAGGGGATATAAGGGTTTTAGAGAAAAAAAGCCCCTCTGCGTAGAGGGCAAGACACAGCACTCACCGGTTAACTGGGTGTTGATGCGGTGGCTGGACTTGAACCTGCGGCCTTCTTCCCGTGTTGCTAGCTACAATTCTGTAAGCCGCTCTTTCTACTGAGTTGCCCCACAACGTTAAGAGTACTCAGGTAAAGCATTGCAGATGTACACCAGCACGATCTTATCCGCCGGATCACGCTCTATGAATGAATCGCAAGAGCCTCAGTAATCGGAATTTACCATAGTGAGGTTGTCATAATGGCTGTTAGCTTAATTCAACCCCCATTCTTAGGGGCTTTTTATTTTGGCTGCGATTAAATAAAAATTTATATTTTACCTTCACGGATAAATAAAAAATGAACGATGCTTTTGTGAGTATCGCTTTTAAGTAAGGTTACTGTATGTGAATATAAAATTTGTGACGCTTACCTTCCCATTTGATGTGAAAAATTATATTTAGTT
>NZ_JAZGQE010000091.1:0-18445 GCF_048593885.1 Yersinia sp. 1252 StPb PI
TTCCTGTGCTAATTTACGGCGGCTCAACGCTCTTTCTCCAATAACTCGCGATCCGTTTCCAGTTGCTTACGGGTAGAACCCAGCAGTGTGGAGCGGCGCGCCTTGGTGAGAGTCCAGATAATACCGATTATCGCTAGTGCTAATAGCACGGCAGTGGTAGTGCCAAGCGCCATTAAACGATAGGCAGGATCAATACCCCATATGACTAATACCAGCAGACTCATCAACCCGAAAGCGGTAAACAGCAAGGTAATCCCTGCCATCATCAGCAACTGAACCAGTGTTGCTTTTTCCTCTTCCAGCTCAATAGCAGCCAGCCGTACACGGGTTTCAACCATGCCTACCACAATGGTGGCGATACGATGAACAGTATCGAGGACCCCTTTACCGGGGCCCTGAGTGTGAGGAAGCTCAGCCATAATCAGCGGCGAGACAACAGAACGCCTAACACCACGCCGACAGCAGCACCGATGCCTACGCCAGTCCAAGGATTGTCGTGAACATAGGTATCTGCTTTATCAGCAATTTCTTTAGTTTGGGCTGCGATTTTATCGCCGGTTTCGCTCAGACGCTCGCGAGTATCTTTCAACGCGTTTTCCGCTTTGGCTCGCAGCTTTTCTAACTCAGCTTTCGGCTTATCGGTCGAAGTTTGCAGCACTTCTTCCAAAGTATCTGCCAGTGACTTAAGTTCAGCGCGTAAATGTTCAGAGGTTTTATCTTGTGACATGTAATAGCTCCTTAACATAACTGAGGTGAATACATAACGTAGCGAATATTTTACAAGGTTAAAAGGTTAATAATCTTAAATAACCCTGATGAGTCGCCATTCTCGTATTTAAAACCGGAGTTGCTACTTTTGTGCCTGAGCTTGCTTTAACTCAGCTTGTGCTTCCACTAACTTCTTCTGCTGCTTGGTAATTTTGCTAGCATCACCTTTTTGCTGAGCCTCTTTTAACTCTTGCTGACGCTCAGTGACTTTGTGCTGCTTTTGTCTGATTTTTTGTTGTCGTTCGGCCTTTAGGCTCTCCGCCGTGCAATTGCTCTTTACTTCTTTTAAGGCTGTTTCCAGACCAGCAGCGCGGCGGGTATTGCCATGTTGTTTGGCATAATCTATCTGTTGTTGGATTTCTTTGGCTTTTATATCGCATTCATTGTCTACCGCTGCCTGAGCAACATTACAAAACACGACAATGGGTAAAACCAACAGGAGAGAGTGACGTAACAACATAGTATTGCTTCCTTTTACAGCAAGAGTCAGGGACGAAACAGGTTGCCGTGAATGTCTAAGCATAGCGCTGAATTATGTGATACCCAAGTTTACCACGGGATTTTTTATAGATTAATCAGATATCAGCGGAATAAATGGACGAAAAACAAGAGATGACTACGGGGATTTCGTTCCCCGCAGCAATAATTATCCCACTTTCTGTGGGGTATTTCTGAATGCAGGCAACAGACGCTGACGTTTCTTGGACTCGCTCGAGACAATCACATAACCACTCGGCAAGATATCCTGTAAAACGGCAATGGCTTCTTTCTGCTGTTCTGGGGATTCCAGGCTCACCACCAGGCTATCATCCTCTGGAGTGATGCTTTTTATCCGAATCCCACGTTGATCGAGATGTTGATACAGATAAAACCCATCAGGCAAGGACAACCCCTGTTGGTTAGGTCGAATTTTCAACGCACTTTCTGTGCGCAAAATGATCGGCGTAAACAACAGGGCTGCCAGCAACAACGCTGTAACTGGCAGGATAAGATAGTGCCAGACCGGGCGGCCGAAACGGCCCCTGAGGTTGATCACTCTGGCTTACCTTTATTATTGTCATTGCTATCTGCAACTGGCGGCGTATTTTTTTTGCGCCAAAGCACATATAAAGAACCAAACAAGCCAATCACCAATAGTGCCAGTGGCAATAACATCAGGACGAACATCACTTCGTCTTCATATTTTAGGAATACGGGGGTTTTACCAAAGGCAAAGCCCATGGTTGTCAGGATCAATACCCACAGGAAACCGCTCATCCAGTTGAAGAACTGAAAACGGGCGTTGTTCAGGCCTGAAAGCCCGGCAATAGTTGGCAACAAGGTACGCACAAATGCCAAGAAACGGCCTACCAGTAGGGCTGATAAACCATGGCGATGGAACAAATTATGGGCGCGCTGGTGGTAATGAGCGGGTAGATGAGACAACCAACCCTGTACTACTTTCGTATTCCCCAGCCATCGACCCTGAATATAACTGACCCAGCATCCAAGGCTGGCGGCAGTAGTCAATACCACGAGGGTCACAGGGAAACTCATTGCACCTTTTGCAATCAGTACACCAACCAGAATCAGCAGACTATCGCCCGGTAAAAAGGCTGCTGGCAGCAAGCCATTCTCCAGGAAAAGTATGACAAACAGCAGGATATAAATGGCCCATACTAGAGACGGGTTCGCGAGTGTCTCATAGTCTTGTGCCCATAGAGCATGTAAGAGTTCTTTAATGATATCCATCTGGTATTCCTAAAACGTCATTGTTGTATACCCTTCTTACCTGACGTTGCAGCGGCGCTTTCTTACCCGAATCACTGAGATGCTAATCAATGGGCGGGATTCGTTCGTTTTGCCTGACTGCAATACCAATTACTTTGGGTATATTCGTTAGTTTATAAACACGACTCGCAAAAATAGCGGATGGCTTTTCGTGTTTAAGCGATGGTTTTGATAAATGTGTTAAAAACAAACCAATTCGCTGATATCAATAGGTAAATATACTTCTCGCTGTCACTGCCTGGACAGCTACGACAACTGAGCATCATGGTGGTAGGTAAGCATCCCGCTATATTGAATATTACTCTCTTTCCAGCCACCCACACGATTTTGCTGTGTCGATACATGGAACATCCAATTGGAGTAGTTAAGCAGTGGCAGTGATTGCCTCGGCTGTTTGTATATTTCATCCGCCCGACTGCTGCGAGACATCGGCAGATATGCCCCAGACCATGAATTATTGGCCAACGACGGATTGGCTGAGCCAGTAAACTTGGTGGCACCCAGCCGATTCTTTATGGCCGTTTTTTTGACCGGCAAACCCATCAGACGCAATTGGGAGGAGATGACCTTATTTTGCAAGTGCAGGTAAGGTGAAAATGCACTTACAGATGATGGCGTGTCGCTAACATCGTGGCGGTCATGATAAACAGAACTCAGCGCTGAGAGCGCCATGCCGGATGGGGTAGAATGAGTGGGCGATAGCAGGTTGCCGGAGACCGAACCGGCCCAGCCAGACACTGCAATAAATAGAGCAAACAACCAGCGCATGTATTTGCGTTTCGCTCCCAAAGCACCCAAGTAAAAAAGTGCTGCCACTTTAGCAAAATAGCGGGATATGAAACAGGGAAATATAGAGACCTACTGGGTGTTTATTAAGCAATGGTTTAAAAATAGGCTTGATACTGACGTTTGTTGACAGAAGTCGACATTTACTGACTACAAAGCAGCATAATCAGACCGGGAAGAGAAAGAATAGAATCAGTTTCTCTTCCCATGGCCTGCAACAATCCGGGCAAGGGTCAGCTTTTACTATTCGCGACCATATTGTTATTCATCATCAGATTATCGAGATGAACAACGGGGTTTTCTGTGAATAAATAACGATCCACATTAAATTCAAAATCATCGGTAGTAGCACGAAACAGCATCTGCTTGGTATTTTCCAGATGTTGCCACATAGCAAGTTTACTGGCGTAAGGATCTTTACGCATCAGTGCCTCAAGGATCCTGTCGTGATCTTCGCACCAGCTCTCGATCGATTTATCATCGATATGCTCATGCAATTTGATCCAGTAAGGGTTATGTACCCGCTGGCTCCACATTTTTTCGACAATCGTTGCCATGGCGGTATTTTGGGTGGCCAGAGCAACCTGCACGTGGAATTTCAGATCCCATTGTGAATCACGGAAGCGGTCTTCCTGGCGCGCATGCTTTTGGATCTCGATTAATTGCACGATATCTTGCCGCGTAACCTGAGTGGCGGCAAATTCAGCAATATTACTTTCGATCAACTGGCGGGCCTGTAATAGCTCAAAGGGGCCTGCGGTGGCGAATTCAATGCTGTGGTTGGGCATCACGAGGTGCTTTTGCTGATTCGACATCACGTGGATACCGGAGCCTTTACGCACTTCGACGTAACCCTCTACTTCCAGCATGATAATCGCTTCACGGACCACGGTGCGGCTGACATTCATCTCTTCTGAAATGTAGCGTTCTGCCGGCAATTTATCCCCCACCGGATAAACACCCGCTTCGATGCGCTGCTTTAACTCTGCGGCTAACTGCTGGTACAACCGTCTGGTTTCTGTGAATTCCATGATTAAGGCTCTTGGGATCAATTGAGGCAGCAAATTTTGCGGCTCATTTTGTCTGGAAGGCATGATATCCCGAAGGAGATACAATTGGACTTGTTATACCACTTATCCCTATTGGGTTCTAGTCATTGCTATCACAGTTGTGATGGAAAATACGCCCTAAACCCAGGGCAAAGAAGAAGTAAAAAGCCCGGTAAATGATTACCGGGCTGGAGTCGAACCAATGGCTCAATAATGACTAGTCAGATTAGTTCTGTCCGGCAGGTGCCTGTTGTATCGGATCGATTGCAGGTTCAACCGCCGGGCGGTTTTGCAGTACCGTCCAGATAACCACTACTGCTAACACATCAAATACCGCCAGTGCAGCAAACAGAGGGCTGAAGCCCATGGTGTCTGCCAACGCACCCACCACCAGAGCGAACATGGTACTGGCAGTCCAGGCCGCCATACCGGTTAACCCGTTGGCTGTGGCCACTTCGTTACGACCAAATACGTCGGAAGATAGCGTAATCAGTGCGCCGGACAGGGATTGGTGAGCAAAGCCCCCAACACACAGCAGTGCGATAGCAGCATAAGGGCTAGTGAACAGGCCGATAGTCCCCGGTGCAATCATTAACAGGCCACCCATTGTTACCACCAACTTACGGGAAACAATCAGGTTAACTTTGAAGTGTTTCTGGAACAACGGCGGCAGGTAGCCACCCAAAATACAGCCCAGGTCGGCAAACAGCATTGGCATCCAGGCGAACATGGCGATTTCTTTCAGGTTAAAGCCATAGGCTTTAAACATGAATAGCGGGATCCAAGCGTTAAATGTCCCCCAGGCTGGTTCTGCCAAGAAACGCGGGATCGCAATGCCCCAGAACTGACGGTTACGGATAATCTGCAATGCAGACATCTTTTTAGCGTTAGCAGTGGAGTGCTGTGCTTCCTGACCACTGAGGATGTATTCACGTTCTTCATCAGTCAGTTTTTTCTGGTCTTTCGGGTGTTTGTAGAGGATTAACCAGGCAATAGCCCAAATCAGACTGAGCACACCGGTGATGATAAATGCCATCTGCCAACTGTGCATCACGATAGCCCACACCACTAGTGGTGGTGCAATCATGCCGCCGATAGAGGAACCGACGTTAAAATAACCTACAGCAATGGAGCGTTCTTTTGCCGGGAACCATTCGCTACTGGCCTTCAGGCCAGCTGGGATCATAGCAGCCTCTGCCATACCTACCGCACCACGAGCGATAGCTAAACCGCCCCAACTGCTGGCCAACGCGGTACTCATACAGAAGATGGCCCACATAATGGCAAACATGGCATAGCCCACTTTGGTGCCCATCACATCCAGAACATAACCGGCTACCGGTTGCATCAGGGTGTAAGCAGCAGAATAAGCGGCAATGATGTAAGAGTATTGCTGTGTCGTGATATGTAACTGCTCTTGCAACGTCGGTGCGGCAACCGCAATAGCATTACGTGTTAAGTAACCCAATATGGTGCCGACGGTGACCAAAGCGATCATGTACCAGCGTAAGCCTTTAATTTTACGCATCATTTATAACTTTCTCCCAGTCTAAGATTACTGCTATGAAGCGCGACCTGTAGCGGCGTTTCATGGCGCAATTTGGTCCAACCTACATCGCTGTGCATGTGGTGGTACCCGACCCTGCTTAATTGACGTTACAGCGGTGTTAGCTGCTCTCATTCCCCCGCATCACTGACTGGAATCAGTTTTGCCGGATTCACTCGTTTGCCGCCGACCTGTAACACCAATTACGTTGGGTCATACCTTCTTATTGGCGTTGAGGCTACGTGCTGTCACGAGCTTCAACTGCTTTGGGTATCCCTTCCTATTGAGAGCAACTGTGCTGTAGCTGCTCTCATTCTTGCTTGTGTCTTCCCGCTTGGGTCAAATCAGCGCATTTGATAGAGCAATGCGGATGAGATGACTGAGGGCGACGCAACAATAACTTGTCATACAGATTTAAAAGTTGAGTGATATCACAAAAACCACTTTTCAATTAGGGAATAATAGAACCCGACAGACTTAGTGCCGCAAGGGGCTAAATAGATTATAAATGTTGAGTATTTGTTCTTTTTGTTAGGTTTTTGCGATCTCTATCGATAAAAAAATGCTGGACGATAGATGAAATTGGTGTGATAACTTCGCGATAACAGAGAGCAGTGCTCTAAGATGTACTCAAGTGAGGAACCTAATATGTCGCAGTTTTTGACCGAAGACTTTTTGCTGGACACCGAATTCGCCCGTCGTCTGTATCATGACTACGCAAAAGATCAGCCGATCTTTGATTATCATTGCCATTTACCCCCTGAACAGATCGCAGAAAACTACCGCTTTAAGAATCTGTATGACATCTGGTTGAAAGGTGACCACTATAAATGGCGTGCTATGCGGACTAATGGTGTAGCAGAACGTTTGTGTACCGGCGATGCCAGTGATCGTGAGAAGTTCGAAGCTTGGGCTGCAACGGTTCCGCATACTATTGGTAACCCACTGTATCACTGGACTCATCTTGAATTGCGCCGTCCATTTGGTATTACAGGTAAGTTATTATCTCCTGCGACGTCAGAAGAGATCTGGCAACGCGGTAATGAATTACTGGCTCAGGACAGTTTCTCTGCGCGCGGCATTATGCAGCAGATGAATGTAAAAATGGTCGGTACCACTGATGACCCGATTGATGACCTGCGCCACCATAAAGCTATTGCTGCTGATGGCAGTTTCAACATCAAAGTGTTGCCAAGCTGGCGTCCAGATAAAGCCTTCAACATTGAAGCCGCTGGTTTTAACGACTACATGCAGCGCTTGGAAGCTGCCGCTGATACCTCTATCAGCCGCTTTGCCGATCTGTGCACGGCACTGAACAAACGGATGGACCACTTTGCCGCGCACGGCTGTAAAGTATCGGATCATGCCTTGGACGTCGTGGTCTACGGTGAAGCAGATGAAGCCACGTTGGATGCGATTCTGGCGCGCCGTCTGGCCGGTAATCAGCCCACTACTGAAGAGATCGCCCAGTTTAAAACCGCAGTGTTGCTATTCCTGTCTGGCGAATATCACCGCCGTGAATGGGTGCAGCAGTACCACATCGGCGCTCTGCGTAACAATAACAGCCGCATGTTTAACCTGGTGGGGCCGGATATCGGTTTTGACTCCATCAATGACCAACCACTGGCGCAGCCACTGTCCCGTCTGTTGGATGCTCAGGGCCTGCGTAATGCATTACCAAAAACCATCCTTTACTGCCTGAACCCACGTGATAACGAAGTTATTGGCACGATGGTTGGCAACTTCCAGGGCGAAGGTGCTGCGGGGAAAATGCAGTTCGGTTCCGGCTGGTGGTTTAACGACCAGAAAGATGGCATGCAACGCCAAATGACCCAACTGGCACAACTTGGTTTGCTAAGCCGCTTCGTTGGCATGCTGACGGATAGCCGCAGCTTCTTGTCTTATACGCGCCATGAATACTTCCGTCGCATCCTGTGCCAGATGATTGGTCGTTGGGTGGAAGATGGCGAAGCTCCGGCAGATATTGAACTGCTGGGTTCAATGGTGAAAAACATCTGTTTCGATAACGCGAAGCAATATTTTGCCATCGAGCTGTAATCGCTTTGAATAACAAATAACAGGGCCGGTTAGCGGCTCTGTATAACTCTAACTCATTATTTATTTAACGCCCGGCTGCACTGCGGTAAAGACCTTCTCTACAAAGAAAGGATTGCCTGCAAAGCACGGACTGTCAGTAATGCCGGTCCATGGCTGTATGCGTTATGAGGTGAACCCTGATGCAAACTCTAAACCGTCGTGACTTTCCCGGCCGTAGCCACCCTGACAAGATTATTCAATTTGGCGAAGGTAACTTCCTGCGTGCTTTTGTTGACTGGCAGATTGATTTACTCAATGAACACACCGATCTGAATGCCGGGATCGTGGTGATCCGCCCGATCGATACTGATTTTCCACCGTCACTCAGTACTCAGGATGGTCTGTACACTGCGGTGATCCGTGGTTTGAATGAGCAGGGCGAAGCGGTGCGTGAATCCCGCCTGATCCGCTCGGTTAACCGTGAGATCAATATTTACCGTCAGTTCGATGAATATTTGGCGCTGGCCCGCGATGCCAATATCCGCTTTATGTTCTCAAATACCACCGAAGCGGGTATTGCCTGGAATGAAGCCGACCAATTCAGTGACGCACCACCAAGCTCTTTCCCGGCTAAATTGACCCGTTTACTGTTTGAACGTTTCGAGCATTTTGCCGGTGCCGCAGATAAAGGTTGGGTGTTACTGCCTTGTGAACTGATTGATTACAATGGTGAAGCACTGCGCGAACTGGTGTTGCGTTATGCCAGTCACTGGCAGTTACCTGCCGCTTTCACCCAGTGGTTAACTGAAAACAATACTTTTTGTTCAACGCTGGTTGACCGCATCGTTACAGGCTATCCGCGTGATGAAGTGGCTGCCTTACAGACCGAACTGGGTTATCAGGACAGCTTCCTGGATACCGCAGAATACTTCTATCTGTTTGTTATTCAAGGGCAAAAAGAACTGGCTCAGGAACTGCGCCTCGACCAGCTTGAGCTGAACGTGCGTATCGTTGATGACATCAAACCCTATAAAGAACGCAAAGTTGCCATTCTGAACGGCGCACACACCGCGCTGGTACCCGTGGCATACCTCTCTGGGCTGGACACCGTCGGCCAGACGATGGATGACGCACAAATCAGCAGCTTTGTAGAGAAAACCATTACCGAAGAGATTGTACCGGTATTGGATTTACCAGAAGACGAATTATTGTCGTTCTCGCAAGCGGTATTAAGCCGGTTCCGCAATCCGTTCATTCAGCATCAGCTGCTGTCTATCGCCTTGAATGGTATGACTAAATTCCGTACGCGTATTTTGCCACAGTTGCTAACCTACCAGCAGCAGCAAGGCAAGTTACCACCGCGTCTGACCTTTGCTCTGGCAGCCCTTATCGCCTTTTACCGTGGTGAGCGTGAGGGTCAAACTTACCCGTTGCAGGATGATGCTCACTGGTTGGAACGCTATTCAACCTTGTGGAGTGGTGTAAAACACAGTGATATCACTCTGGCTGAGTTAGTTAACAGCGTACTGTCTGATGCGACCCATTGGGGGCAGGATTTGACCGCCGTTCCACAACTGGCCAACCAGGTGACAGAGCAACTGCAAACAATCATTGATCGTGGCATGAGAGCTGCGGTAGCGGCCTATAGCTAAAGGTTTAACTATGCAAAGTATTATAAAAATTCACCCGCTGGATAATGTTGCTGTCGCACTGCAAGACCTGGCCGCAGATGAAGTCATTGAAACCGGTGAGCTCAGCGTTAAGCTGGCTCAGCCGGTGGCCCGTGGCCATAAGTTTGCTTTAACAGCGATCGAACCGGGTCAGATGATCGTTAAGTATGGTTTGCCGATTGGTCATGCATTAATTCTCATCCAACCGGGCGAACATATTCATTCGCAAAATGCCAAGACTAACCTCAGTGATCTGGATGAGTATCAATATCAGCCGGAATTCAGTGACCTGCCACCACAAATGGCGGATCGTGAGGTGCAAATCTACCGTCGTGCTAACGGTAATGTGGGGATTCGCAACGAATTGTGGATAGTGCCGACTGTTGGTTGCGTGAATGGCATCGCCCGCCAAATCCAGCAGCGTTTCCTGAAAGAGACTCAGGATGCAGAAGGTATTGATGGTGTTTATCTGTTCAGCCACCCATTCGGTTGTTCACAACTGGGTCAGGATCATGAAAATACCCGTACCATGCTGCAAAACATGGTACGTCACCCTAACGCGGGTGCGGTGCTGGTGATTGGCCTGGGTTGTGAAAACAATCAGGTAGATGTTTTCCAAACTACGCTGGGCAAGGTTGATGAAGATCGCGTGCACTTTATGGTCTGCCAACAGCAGGATGATGAAGTTGAAGCTGGTTTAGAGCATTTACATGCGCTCTATCAGGTGATGCGTAATGACCAACGGGTGCCGGGCAAACTGAGTGAACTGAAATTTGGTCTGGAATGTGGCGGCTCTGATGGTTTGTCCGGTATTACGGCTAACCCTCTGCTAGGGCGCTTCTCTGACTATGTCATTGCGAATGGCGGAACCTCTGTACTGACCGAAGTACCGGAGATGTTCGGTGCGGAACGTATTCTGATGAGCCGTTGCCGCGATGAAGCAACTTTTGAAAAGACGGTCAGTATGGTCAATGATTTCAAACAGTACTTTATCGCTCACAACCAACCGATTTATGAAAACCCATCACCGGGTAATAAAGCGGGCGGTATCACCACATTGGAAGAGAAATCCCTTGGTTGCACCCAGAAAGCGGGTCAGAGCAAAGTGGTCGATGTATTGAAATATGGCGAGCGCTTGCAACGTCCTGGCTTGAACCTGCTCAGCGCACCGGGCAATGATGCGGTGGCAACCAGTGCGTTGGCGGGTGCTGGCTGCCATATGGTGCTGTTCAGTACCGGTCGTGGCACACCTTACGGTGGTTTTGTACCGACGGTGAAACTGGCAACCAACAGTGAATTGGCAGCGAAAAAGCCACATTGGATTGATTTTGATGCTGGTAAGTTGATTCACGGCACCTCAATGGACACCTTGTTGACTGAGTTTGTCGAGTTGATTGTCGACATTGCCAATGGTAAACCGGCGCGCAATGAAGTGAATGATTTCCGCGAACTGGCGATCTTTAAAAGTGGTGTAACCTTGTAAATAGTATGTCTTTCGAATAATATGAAACGGTGTTTTATTTTTTATAAATAAGCTCCGATACCCAAAGTAATTGGAGTTACAGGTAGGCCGCCCGCAAATAAACCCCGATGAGCTTACTCAGGTAAGTGATTCGGGTGACAAATCTGCTGAGTAAAGGGCAGCTAACAATCCTGTGGCTTCAAGCACGAAGGGGGTTCATTATTAACAGTCAGACTCAGTGCGGGTAACTGCACTTCAGGACTCCCCACCATGACCTTCTATTGGTTTGCTCAATCCATTGGTGTACTGGCATTTTTTGTCGGTATCACCCTATTTTTCAACCGTGATGAGCGGCGTTTCAAACTTCAACTTTCCGCATACAGTGCCATTATTGGTTGCCACTTCTTCCTGATGGGAGCCAGTGCTGCCGGCAGTAGTGCCATGCTTAACGCATTACGTAATCTGGTAGCCGCTAAAACGCGCAGTAATATTGCGATGATGGTTTTTATCATCCTGACGCTGACTTTTGGTATTTGGCGTATGCAACATGCGGTGGAAATATTGCCCATTTTTGGCACGGTAATCAGCACTTGGGCACTGTTTCGCACCCATGGGCTGACCACCCGTTGTGTGATGTGGGTCTCCACCGTCTGCTGGGTTATCCATAACGTATGGTTGGGTTCTATTGGTGGCTCATTAATTGAAGGCAGTTTCTTACTGCTAAACGGTTTTAATATTATCCGTTTCCGCCGCCTGCAACTTAAAGGAATAGACCCTTTCCGGGTTGAGAAGAAAGCGGTAAAAGAAGACGCCGCCCAATAAAACTGGGGGCTGTAATCGCCCCCACGGGTTATGACACTATCCTGATTCAGATGCTTTTACGGTTCGCCAGTGGATCTGGATTAGCCAGTCTGGCATCGTCTGCCTGGCAGGCCGCGGCAGTGAACAGCACATCGGTGGAGGAGTTCAGGGCGGTTTCGGCTGAATCCTGTAACACACCGATAATGAAACCAACCGCGACCACTTGCATTGCTATCTCATTCGGAATGCCAAACATGCTGCAAGCCAATGGGATCAGCAACAGTGAGCCACCGGCAACCCCGGATGCACCACAGGCACAAATTGCCGCCACCACACTCAACAGCAGGGCAGTGGGCAAATCAACCGGAATACCCAGCGTATGTACCGCCGCCAGTGTTAGCACGGTGATAGTAATTGCCGCGCCGGCCATGTTAATGGTGGCACCCAATGGAATGGAGACTGAGTAAGTGTCTTCATTCAGGTTCATCTTCTTACACATTTCCATATTTACTGGAATGTTAGCCGCTGAACTGCGGGTAAAGAAGGCGGTTACACCACTTTCACGCAAGCAGGCAAAGACCAGTGGATATGGGTTACGGCGAATTTTCCAATACACAATCAGTGGGTTTATTACTAATGCCACCAGTAACATACAGCCAATTAATACGATGAGTAGCTGTGCGTAACCCAGTAACACGCCAAAACCCGTTTCTGCCATGGTGGAGGCAACCAAGCCAAAAATACCCAGCGGCGCAAAACGGATAACCACTCGTACCACTTTGGTCACAGCATCAGACATATCATTAATTAAGGCTTTAGTGGTATCCGCAGCATGACGCAAGGCAATACCCAAGCCCACGGCCCAGGCCAGAATGCCGATATAGTTAGCATTGAGCAGCGCATGAATCGGGTTAGCAATTATGCTGCTCAGCAAGCCTTTCAGTACTTCGACAATCCCACCGGGAGGGGTGATTTCAGCAGTATTGGTCGCCAGAATCAGGGTGGATGGGAACATAAAGCTAACCACCACAGCAATCAATGCGGCTGAAAAGGTACCCAATAGATACAAAAACAGAATAGGGCGGATACTGGTTTTTTGCCCCTGTTTATGGTTGGCAATGGAGGCCATGACCAGCATCAAAACCAATATCGGTGCAACAGCTTTCAATGCGCCAACGAATAATGTACCGAGCAGACCAACGGCTGTAGCGGCAGGGGTAGAGACCACGGCCAAAATGATACCCGCCACTAAACCGACCAATATCTGTTTAACTAAACTGCCACGGGCGATAAACCCGATAAATCCAGATGGTGTCTTTTCCATAGTTTCCAGTGATGCCTCTTCCCAAGTTAAACTTGTCTTATTTTTTTACCCATTTAGCACTCAAACCGGAACGGGGCTGAGCACTTATGTTCACACCTGTAACTTAATATTATTTGTAACTGGGTGTGTTTGCTTTGACAGTATAAGGGAATCTATTGGCGAGGAAAAAGACAATCAGCAAAATCCAATACGGATCAATATTGCATAACATTTTGTTTACATTTATGTGATCGTAATAACATTTGGTGAGTGGCGAAATATACGGGATAAATGCGGGGTTATTACTCCCCCGCATAATAGATTGTAGCGTCAGGCAGCTTACTTGTGGAGGGTTTTATCTGCTGCTAAACGGCGGTCTGCGCGATGATTTACCCAGACATTAATTAACAATGTCAGTGCCAGAATACCGGCTACCACACCTAATGAAATGCCAATAGGGATATGGAACAGGTCAATAATCATCATTTTGATACCGATAAACACCAGAATGACGGATAAACCATACTTCAACATTGAGAAGCGTTCGGCCACATTTGCGAGTAAGAAATACATGGCACGCAGACCTAAAATAGCGAACAGGTTAGAGGTCAACACAATAAAGGGATCGGTGGTCACCGCGAAGATAGCTGGGATGCTGTCAACGGCAAAAATCACATCACTTAGCTCAACCAGAATTAATACCAGCACCAGTGGCGTTGCATAGAGCAGGCCATTTTTACGCACAGTGAAGCGGTCGCCATGTAACTCATCCGTCATGCGTAAGTGATTACGAATCCAGCGAACCAGTGGTTTCTCACCGATGGGAGTATCGTCTTCTTTTGCCAATGCCATTTTGATACCGGTAAACAGCAGGAAGGCACCAAACAGATACAGGATCCAACTGAATTGCGACACCAGCCAACTGCCGGCGAAGATCATAATAGTGCGCAGTACAATCGCACCCAGCACACCGTAAATCAGTACCCGGCGCTGCAAATTGGCAGGAACAGCAAAATAGCTAAACAGCATTAACCAAACGAAGACGTTATCTACGGCGAGTGCTTTCTCGATCAGATAGCCGGTCAGGAAGGCAAGTGCTTGCTTGTCGGCGATATCACGCCCCACTGTTTCGGCCAGATACCACCAAAAACCAGCATTAAACAGTAAAGACAAACTAATCCACACCAGCGACCAGCAGGCAGCCTGACGCAGTGTCATGGTTTGCGCGCCACGACGCCCCTGTAGGAGTAAATCGATGGCAAGCATAATCGTCACGATAACAGCAAAACCACCCCACAATAAGGGAGTACCCACGGTATTCATCATTCATAAACCTCTTAAAAACAAAAACGGCCAACGTCGGAAGACGCTAGCCGCTATGTCTGAGCTGCAAGCAAACCTCGCCTTCCGGCAAGGTCTCACTTACAACACCGATAATGTAACAACACCCATAGGTGCTAGTACATAATGAGGTTGCCCGGTAACCGGGTGCTTTCGCACCGTAATGACGGCTGACCGGCAATGAAGTTACTCCCCTTTGCCGCGCAAAAATAATGGAAAACGGGCTGCTGGTCAATCATTGAAAGTAAATTAACTTACAGCCGGTGGTTGGGTATCTGCTGGGAAAATAACCCCAGTCTGGCGGCGAATATCTGTTTGAATACGCGAGGTGAGCAACGACAACTGCAAACCAGCGTGTTCCACCTGTGCATTTTCCACCAAATTGGCAAAAACCTCAGCTTCATACAGCATAGTATTAATATGCTGTGGCAGCGTCAGATCCACCGAATGGCCCCCTCTTGGGGTAAAGGCGATAGACAGACATTCAGAGATACTTTCAATAATCAGCGAACCATCCTCCCCCTGAATTTCACTGGGGATATCCGATTGGCTGACTTTTGAATGGATGAGAACCACATCAAAATCGCCATAATTCATACAGACGGTGCCGTGGGCATCGACCCCACTGGGGAGCAAACTGGCGCTGGCCAGTACTGACTTCGGCTCGCCCCATAATGCCAGTGCGCTAGCCAAACAGTAGTAACCAATATCCATGATCGAGCCATTAGAAAAGGCTGGGTTAAAGGTGTTGGGATTTTCGCCGTTCAGATAGCGCTGGTAACGTGATGAATATTGGCAGAAGTTAATGGTGACTTTACGTAATTTTCCCACCTTGGGCAGTGCCTGCTTTAACTGAATAAAGTTAGGCAGATAGGCAGTTTTAAAAGCTTCAAATAGCACGACCTGATGTTCGCGGGCACAGGCAACCAGCGCTTCGACTTCAGCCAGATTTGATGCCAGCGATTTCTCGCAAATAACGTGTTTTTTATGGCTGAGGAACAATCTTGCCTGGGGATAATGTAGGGAGTTCGGGCTGGCAATATACACCGCATCAATCTGGTCACTCGTCGCCAAGGCTTCCAGATTATCAAAGCAGTCAGTAACGTTGTAATCATCGCCAAACTCTTGGGCCTGTTCCAGCTTACGGGAGTAAACGGCAACCAGTTTCATCTTGCCACTTTCGTGGGCGGCATCAACAAAGCGTGCGGTGATCCAATTAGTGCCAATAACAGCGAAGCGAATCATAGTGAACTCCGTTACTACAGAAGAAAAACACGTTGAACCGCCAGATGGTTACACCCACAGGGGATTTTCTTGGCGAATTCCCTTCGTACTTGACGTTACAGGGGGCGCTATGTTCACTTGCTTGCCGCCTGTCTGCCCCTTGAAATCTATTCGGTATGGCTTTGTAAATCAAATACTAATAAATCGCACCAAACAGATCCAAATGAGTCAGATAGAGGCGAGTGTCAAACTCTAACTGATGATATTGCGGCTCCATATGGCAGCACAAACTATAGAATGCTTTGTTGTGATCTTTCTCTTTCAAATGCGCCAATTCATGAACCACTATCATTTTTAGGAAGGCTTCTGGCGCGTTTTTAAACACAGTGGCGACCCGAATCTCTGCTTTTGCTTTTAATTTGCCACCTTGCACCCTGGAAATTGCGGTATGCAGGCCGAGAGCATGCTTCATCACCTGAATTTTACTGTCGTAGGCCACTTTACTTAACGGCTGAGCGTTGCGTAGATACTGGTTTTTTAAATCAACCGTGTATTGATACAACATCTTATCCGTATTGTAATCATGGGATTGTGGATAGCGCTGACGTAATACATTCCCCAGACGCTGTTCGGTGATGAGTTGGCGTACCTGAGACTGTAAGTTTTCGGGATAACCTTGCAGATAAGTTAGTTCCTGCATATGTATTTGCTCTGGCTAAGTTAGTCAATCAATTGATAGCGGATATGGGCCGATAATAACGTTTTCCCATCGTTTAGACAAAATCCTATTGTGCAGTTGGGCCAAATCTAATGACTTAAATAAAAAGTACCAATACCAGCATCACGTTACACTTTGCTGGTACTGGTTTTTAGTTAAGAAATTAGTATCTAACTAATTTAAAATTGGTAATTGATACCCAAAGTCGCTTGGGTATCTGAGTAATTGTGCTTACCTAACTGCTGACCAAGATGGCTCCATAGCTTAAGGTTGTTATTGAACTTGCCCTCAACACCTAGTTTCAACTCAGCAATGTTGTTCATTCCTTGCGGTGTAATATGGGCATCATCCAGTAATAGCCCTTTATTCCCGTTGCTATTTATCCAATTAGCTTCAATGAACGGGTTGATTTTTAAGGTGTTAGTAGTAGATAAAGTATCAGCGCCAAGTTCTAGCGTTGTAAGTAATCCTAATTTGGTCGTAACCGTATTGTTCTCTTCCATCTTTATCTGTGGCCCGGTGAGTTCTTTATGTTGCAGCCCACTGCTACGTTGCCACAATACTTTCGCCTTCGGTTGTACAAATAACTTAGCCTTCTCTTTTTCGATCAATTGAATTTTGTAACCTGTTTCTAACGCTGTGGTGAATATATAAGACTTATAATTCGCACCGGTGACGACTTCTGGTGCCTTAACCTGATTATTAAACATTCCGTATTGCGCAAGTAAGCCAATATAAGGCCCAAGCTGACTGATGTTGTCGGCATTCCAGACGCTATATAACCCTAAGTTATAGCCAACTACAGACCCATTAGCTTGATGCTGAGATGTGGCGGAATTGCTACGACTGCTGGCTTTACCGATACCGGCAGTTATTCCCAGAATTCCTAGATCATGTTCACCGCTGCTCCATTGGCTTATTTTGCCCCCTAACTGAGTTGAATAGCGGGTGCCTTTGGTGTGGAGTTGGTCCTGACCGGAGCTAAAACGGGTTATCGCCCCATTGGTGTTTAACCACATGCCGGTAACTTTTTGCTCGCCCGTCATTGGGTCAGTGTAGGGAGTTTCTCCTTGGCGATGCTGTAGGTCGTCAGTAATAAACATCTGTTGTGCGGCCATTTGGTTGGCAAGATAGCTACCGGCTTGCGGGTTATGGTTAATGATAGGGGGGGATTTAAGAATTGGTTCAGGTACCGGTAGCCTTTTGGGTTTTGGGGCGGGTGGTGTTGCTTTTTTAGGCTTGGTTGTTATCGTTGTTGCTGCCGGCAACGTATCATTATTGCCAATATGATCTTTCACCTTGCTTTGCTGGTGTTCCTGGTGCGCTACCAATGGGTGATGCTGCTGCTCTTCCTCTGGTAGTTGCTGGTACTCCTGTAATTGCAGTTGCAGGTACTCCAGCGGGTACCTATTCTGCAACTGTTTCTCCAACTGGTTGAATTGCGACTGCAGACGCTCACTGTCATCCTCCAACCTCTTTAGCTCTGAGTCGGGCGAATTGAGCTTCAGCGCGATGCGCCTATCCATCTGCTGATCCATCGGCAGATGGCTAATTTGTATACGCTGCTCTTCTTGCTTCATATGCTGTGCCAACTTTTGCTGGCCAACTTCTTCCATGTTTTGTGCCAAATACTTAAGGTTTTGGAACATATTCTGCAACTGGGCAGAGTTGGTGTTTATGTTATGTTCAGCCCCTTGCTGTATAGAATGTTTTCTTCTATCGTCATCTGCCCAAGCGGCAGTGCCACTCAATGCCAACAACAGAGCACTGATAGCTTTGGCACAGTTGGATACGCGATATGATTCGTGCTGTGATGATAGGTGGGGCGTAATAGTTAGCTGCGTACTATTATTATGATCCAGATTAATAAAATTTGATGAAGACATTATTGGTTTACCTTCCTGGTAATTGATATTCAAGCCCTGTTATTACGGATGGTATGATTTCCATTCATACAATTATTTTTGATA
>NZ_JAZGQE010000092.1:0-18288 GCF_048593885.1 Yersinia sp. 1252 StPb PI
TCATTGACGTTGCAGGTAGGCGGCCAGTAAACGCACCCCGATGAGCTGACTCAAGTCAGTGATTCGGGTAAGTGCGCGCAGCCAACACCCCTGCGGCGTCAAGGACGAAGGGTATTACCAACGTTCAGCTTTCCACGCCACCTGCTGCTCCGGCGTCAGGAACGTCCATGCCACAAACCGGCTGACTTTTTGCCCTTGTGCCATATCAATGGTGCGGACCTCAACGGCGTTGGCATAGCGCAGGGCATGATAGATTGCCGGTAAGGTGGTCTTCTTCGAGATCAATGAAGTGAACCAAAAGCAGTTTTGCGCCTTAGTTGCGCTCTCTGCCACCATGCGACTAACAAACCCTTCTTCTCCACCTTCACACCACAATTCGCTATTTTTCCCGCCAAAGTTTTGCACCGGTTTAGCGGCAACTTCACTTTTACCCAATTTGTGCAACTTGCGACGCGTGGTTGCTGCGGCCTCTTCGGCGGAGGCATGGAACGGCGGATTACATAGTGTGGCATCGTAACGTTCATTCACCGCCAGAATACCGTCGAAAATAGCTTGTGAGTCTTTTTGCTGTTTAAGTCGTAAGGTGTTTTTCAGCGTCGGGTTCATTGACACCACCATTTTTGCCGCACTGAGTGCTTGCGGATCAATGTCAGTCCCGGTAAAACGCCAGCCGTATTCCCGCTGACCAATAATCGGATAAATACAGTTGGCACCGACGCCAATATCCAACAGCGCAATATTTCTACCCTGCGGGATAACCCCTTCATTACAACTGGCCAATAAGTCGGCCAGATGGTGCACATAGTCAGCACGACCTGGGATCGGTGGGCATAAAAAGTCAGCTGGAATATCCCAATATTCAATACCATAGAAATGCTTCAGCAATGCCCGGTTGAGCATTTTGACCGCCAGAGGATCGGCAAAATCGATAGAAATATCACCATAGGCGGTAGCTGCCAGAAAAGGAACTAACTCCGGGCAACTTACTGAAAGAGCATCAAAATCATAGCGTGAGCGATGACGATTTCGGGGATGCAATCCGCTTTTTTCTTTGGGGAATATTTTTTTGTTTTCCATCGTCTGGCTCTCTGATCGGCATTTTCTGGCGCGTAAGATAGCATAAATTGCCGCAGAACGGGTGGTGGGTATTGCCATCAAAATAACAGCGAATCCTATCGGTAGGCGACTTCATTTGATGTTATCGCCACGATTTACTCAGAATAAATGGGCTTAGTTCAGTGCCACTCTCTGATACCACTTTACCCCGTCGCTCGCGCAAAAACTCACATAGCCTCAATCTGTTGCAGCGCATGCTCGAGGGTATCAGCCCGCCCGACTGCCACCAGACAACATGCTAACTGTTTTTGGATAGCATCAGGAATAGGCCATTCACCCGCCAAACAACCTTCAATCCAGCGGGCCGTTATGGCGGCATCTTTCGACGAGGGTAACACCAGTTCGCCCTGCTCTAACTGGCGATCCAGTAAAATTTGCTGTTCCCCCCCATTGATGTAATGAATTGGTGGGCAACGCGATGGGTTAGCATAAACCTCCCCTTCGGTCCCTTGCTGTAGCAGTGCCGGTGCGCCGATCGCCTGAAAGAAGCCGCCGACTTTTTGCATATATTCTGGGTGCGAAACACTGGCAAGACGCAATGCATTCTCGTGAATAAACGGTGTTGCCAGTTTCGCCAATGTGTGACTGCTATTTCTAACCCCCATCCGCCAGCGTAACTGTAATTGTTGGTCTAATTGAGTCGATAATGCTGATACAGGGATAAATACCGGCAACCCGCTATCAAGCCGTTGTTGGGCTTCAGCGGCATCAAGTGACCACGGAATATTCAGTTGCTGGAAAATCTCGGCACTGGTTACCCGGCTGCTGTCCTCAGTCACGCCGTGTACCACCACCGGTAACCCCAGACGTGAAAGTAATAATGCCAATAACGGGGTCAGATTAGCCTGTTTGCGCGCACCATTATAACTTGGGATCACCACGGGGAGTGGATAATCCATTGGCGCGCGTAGTGGCATCACCTGTTCTTGCATCGCCTGATAAAAGCCCAGAATCTCCTGTTCGGATTCACCTTTAATACGAAAGGCTATCAGGATCCCCCCTAGCTCCAACTCGGGGACCTGCCCTGCCAACATGACTTTATACAGTTCATAAGCGGTAAGCTTGTCCAGATCACGCGCATGATTCTTACCGCGCCCAATCTCTTTAATAATTTTACTGTAATCCATGGTGCGGCATTTCCCCTGTCCGTCGCGGTTAAACATAAATCAGGTAACTTATTGCTGAAACTTTATCACTAATAGTGATAGCGATACCCGAAATAATTAGAACTGCGCGGCTAATAGAGAGGAGTGGTACTGATGGTAGGCTAGCGGGTGAAACCCGCCACTGCCAGAACAACTTGCGGCAGTGACAGGCAAACTACAGTGGTTTGTTTAACTCTTCCGGTGGGCTAAATAATACCCGATAAATAGCGCCACCTAAGGCTCCGCCTACCAACGGGGCCAGCCAGAATACCCATAATTGCTGCAATGCGATTCCACCGGCAAAAATAGCTACAGCGGTACTACGTGCGGGATTTACCGAGGTATTATCCACTGGAATACTGATTAAATGGATCAGTGTAAGACATAGCCCAATAGCCAACGGCGCTGCAATTGCATGAGAAGGTTTATCGGTCGCCCCCATGATAACCATCACAAACCCCATGGTAAGAACCACTTCAGCCACCAGTACCGCTTGTAAGTTATATCCCCCCGGCGAGCGAACACCAAAACCATTACTGGCGAACCCGGCACTGACATCAAACCCGGCTTTGCCACTGGCGATTAAATACAAAATAGCGGCCCCGGCCAGCCCCCCCAGCACTTGCGCCACAATATAAGGCAGTAATTGTGCGCCAGAGAAACGCCCACCCACCCATAAACCGAGTGACACTGCCGGGTTAAAATGCGCACCTGAGACATGCCCCAGTGCATACGCCATCGTGACGACAGTCAGCCCAAACGCCAATGCCACCCCCAAAAATCCAATACCCGCCACCGGGAACATTGCAGCCAATACTGCGCTACCACACCCGCCTAACACCAGCCAGAAAGTGCCAATAAACTCTGCCATTAGCTGTTTCATTCTGCTTTACCCCTGCCTGCTAAACATGTCGATAACAGTTAACGTTGCCGCTAACCAATAACCCGCAATTTACACCGGAGGTACTGCCAGGCTTGACTTGCTAGAGTCAGCTCACCAGCGGCTTATATAATCTTAGTCATTGGATTTATACGCATAGAAAAAGATTTCAGATGAAAACAGTTTTCACTGTATTTATATGCATTTTCACAACAACTTCAGAACACAATAAAAACAAAATTAAAATAGCATTCCACATAAAATGGAATTATGTTTTAGTTATGTGATGTGCAACTCGAATAACTTTTAGCATTAAAGGGATACTTTATTTGTGACAACATCATTTGTCATAAAAATGTTAATAAAAACATATTTTACGATATGCATATCTTCGGGGTGAGGTGGTAAGTTGGATATATTGCTTAGTTTAGTAAAAACACCAGCAGTAATAATTGCCATTGTGGCATTTTTAGGTTTACTCTTTCAAAAAGCATCTGTTTCTCGTTTAATTACCGGTACTTTCCTCTCTTTTATCGGGTTTACGATGATAAAAGTCGGTGGCAGTATTTTAATGAAGGTACTTACGGCATTCAGCACACTATTTTCCAGTGCATTTAATATTGTCGGTGTCGTACCCAGTAATGAAGCTATCATGGCGGCAACAATTGATAAAATTGGTGCAACAGCAGCACTTATTCTGCTATTTTCTATGATACTCAACATTCTGTTGGCAAGGTTTACCCGGTTCAAATTTATCTATTTATCATTACACCTTGTTTTATTTATGGCTTTTGCATTGACTGCCGTGCTTATGCAACTGGGCTACAGCCATTATCCAATAGTTATTATCGCCACAATTATTATTGGTTTTTATATGGCCGTATCACCCTATATTCTTAGCCGATTCAGTCGTGAAATCATTGGTTCAAATGAGTATGCTATTTCCCATGCCGCAATTTCCTCTTACGTAATAGGCTCTTACATGGGGAAATGGTTCGGTAATAAAAACTCTGACACTGAAAACATTAAAATCAGTAATAAGTTTGATTTCCTGCGCGAACCCAATATTGCCACACTATTAACCATGTTAATTTTGTTATTGATATCTTGTATTTTTGCGACACAACCGCAGATTACAGATGCAATGAAATTGGTTTATGGGGCCGGTGCTGCTGATAAAAATGTGATTATCTTCATCTTGGAGCAGTCGGCTATTTTTACATGCGGACTCTATTTAGCTAAGGCTGGAGTTAATTTATTTACCGCTGAAATCGTCCCTGCTTTTAAAGGCTTCGCGCGAGTATTTGCACCAGGCTCTGTACCTGCCGTTGATGTTATGGTGCTATTTACCAAAGCACCTAATGCGACACTAATCGGATTTTTGATGAGTTTTTCCGTCGAGCTGGTTTGTATCCTTATCTTCCCATTTATTGGATTGCCCATTATCGTACCAGGCATTATGGCCAGTTTTATTACCGGCGGTGCAGCCGCTATTTTTGGCAATGCGACGGGGGGGTTCCGTGGAGCACTTATCGCCAGTGGTATTAACGGGCTGCTTTTATGCGTGCTACCAGCACTAACATTGCCTCTGTTCTCTCATTTGGGCGCTCAGGGGGTTACTTTCGCCGATCCAGACTTTACATTGTCTTCATTAATTCTAGATCACGTACTCCGACTGTTTAACTAAAGGTTAAGGCCGGTGATGCCGGCCTTTTATCTCAACAGAATACAGAGTGTTTTGGTCTTCGCGAAAACATATCGTTTTAATGAATAAAGAAAACATGCTTATAAAACAGTCCGTTTCCGCCGCCCTCTTTTTACCGCCGCCTTCGCCGGGGCTTTTATTACCGCAGGCGGAATAATCACCCCCGCCGGCATCTCCGGTTGTTCAATTGGGAAGACCGGTAGTGCCGCCAACAATCGTGAACCATAACCCTTAGTCAATAAACGCCGATCGTAAATAACGATCTCACCGTGGCATTGATTACTACGAATCAAACGACCAACCTGTTGGATCAGATTAAACGAGGCACTTGGCAAACTTTGCACTTCAAACGGATAACGTTTTAACGACTTCAGCCACTCCCCTTCCGTGAGAATTACCGGGCTATCAATCGGTGGGAACGAAATTTTGTGAATATGAACCTGGGTCAACAATTCACCTTTCAAATCCAACCCTTCAGCAAATGATTGCAGACCAATCAATACACTGGCAGTACCGTTATTGACCCGCTTACGGTGCTCTTCCACCAGTCGGTAACGGGGTTGGTCCCCCTGCACCAGTAGCATCAAACGCAGATCGGTCACATGGCTGAGAAAGGTTTGCATCGCCCGATGACTACTGAACAAAATCAACATTCCTTTATGCCGCCCACTGGCCTGCTGCGCACGGAAAAATTGTGCCATTTCAGCCAGATGTTCAGCTTCATGGGCCATAGTTGGCTCGAAGCGCATTTTGGGAATAATCAACTTCCCCTGTTCAATATGGTTAAACGGGGAGGACAGTGTTTCAAACCGGTCGCCGGCCTTCTCACTCAGGCCACTGAGCTCCTGCAAGCGGGCAAAGCTGTTGAGTGAACGTAATGTCGCTGAAGTCACAATCACATGGGGGACTTTACGCCATAACATTTTATCTAGCTGGTCACTGACACGGATGCCAACACAGTGGAAATAGAGGTGCGTTTGATTCTCGCGATAATCACGGGTTACCCATTTGGATATCGGCGCATTCGAGGCTTTTTCCATTGCCGCGAGCCGCCAAAGTTTGCTCATGGCCTCCAGATAACCCAGTGTACGGCTCATTTGCAGGATGGCGCGATGCAGACGCACAATATCGTGCTTACCGGTTTGCTCACTCAAATCGTTCAGTACAAATTCGACCAAACCGCGCAAAGCATCGGTCAGCTTGAATAATTTGGCGCAATCTTCTGTCAAACTCCCCGGTAACTCACCCATTTCAAAACGGTACACCGCCGGATTGGCATCGGCAGGAAGCAGCTGACTGACTTGTTGTTCCACACTCAACATCAGCTCGCGCAACTGCTCGCAATGGTCTTTCAAGCGCTCTGGATTCGCTAAACCAGGCGGATTTTTAGGCCGGTATTGCACCATGCATTGATCCACCAGCCGCACAATCATATCCAACTGCATATTGGCAAAGAACGCGGTGATCTCACCTTCAATTTCTAGCGCATCGCGCGCTACATCAGGCAAATGGTGGCCTTCATCCAATACCAACAGTAATTCTTTCGGATTGGGTAGCACCGATTCAGTTTCCAATGCAGCCATCACTAATGCATGGTTGGCGACCACAACATCGGCACTTTCGATTTCTTTGCGCGCAATAAAGAACGGACACTCACGGAAATAATGGCAGTTACGCCCAAGGCAATTAGCCTTATCGGTACTCAATTTAGTCCACAGGCTATCACTAAGCGCCAACTGATGATGGTCACGCAGCCCGTCCCAGACATGGCTGCTCAGTAGCTTAGACAGCGTCAGACAAGTCGCTTGTTCCTCACCATTGGCGGGGGCCAATTCATCGCCGAGAAACAGCGATAAATCCCCTTGGCCAGAAACATCCGTACACATAGCCGCCAGATTACGTGGACACACATATCGCCCACGCCCGAAAGCACCGGTAAATTTAAGATCGGGAATAATTTTCTTCAATAGCGGCAAGTCTTTACTGTAAATCTGATCCTGTAGCGCCACATTAGCAGTGCTCACCACCAGTGGTTTGCTTTCTGCTCGGCTGACTGCAATGCCAGGGATCAGATAAGACAGCGTTTTGCCAACACCGGTCGGTGCCTCAATAGCCAAATGACGGCCAGCATCACCGGCCAGCGTTTTCGCCACTTCGGCGATCATCTGGCGCTGCGGTGCCCGGGAGATAAAGTCCGGGATCTGCTGCTGGAGAGCCTTATACCACTGACTGATTTGTTCTTTTACTGCCGGGGACAACGCCATGCATATCTTATCTAAACTGAGTGTTGCCCTATTGTCCCACACCACAACGCTGGCGTCAGCCCGAAAGCACCGCCGTAGTAGCTGAAATCCTCTGACCTGGCAAATCACCGCGTGCTGAAATTTACGCAATGTCGCAGTTATTTATGATTTGTCATAAATATATCACACAGATGCGGTAAAAATTCTGCGCTGGCCGAATTCAGATAGATATTGAATACAGCAAAAAAATCTTCTACTCGCGTCTTTTTAAATAAGAGAAACAGGGCAAAAATATGAAACGTAATCTTCTGGCAATCCTGGTACCGGCTTTATTAGTTGCCACTACGTCACATGCAGCAGAAATTTATAACAAGGACGGTAATAAACTTGATTTATACGGAAAAGTCAAAGCACTGCATTACTTTTCTGATAATAATAAAAGTGACGGCGATAAATCTTACGTGCGTTTTGGTTTTAAAGGTGCCACCCAAATTACTGACCAACTGTCCGGTTATGGCCAGTGGGAATATAACATTGCCGCTAACTACGCAGAAAGCCAGGAAACAAAAGACAATAAAACACGTTTAGCTTTTGCTGGTTTACGTTACGGCAAATTAGGTTCAATCGATTATGGCCGTAACTACGGTGTGTTATATGACGTGGCAGCCTGGACCGATATGTTGCCTGAGTTCGGTAACGACAGCTACACCAGAACCGATAACTTCATGACCGGTCGTACTACCGGTGTGGCTACTTATCGCAACACTGATTTCTTCGGTCTGGTTGATGGGCTGAAATTCTCGCTACAATACCAAGGCAAAAACGGCAGCGAAGCTGATAGCAATAACGGCCGCGCAGATGCCACCAAACAAAATGGCGACGGTTTCGGTTTGTCTTCCAGTTATGAAATTGGTGCTGGCGTGAGCGTGGCTGCTGCATATGCTTCTTCTAACCGAACTACGGCGCAGAAGAACGGCAACTTTGGTAAAGGCGATAAAGCTGATGCCTGGACAACCGGTCTGAAATATGATGACAACGGTGTTTATTTGGCCGCAACCTATGCTGAAACCCGTAATATGACCCCTATCTCAGGTACGGCAACCATTAATAATGTGTCAACTGGTGTAAGTGGTTTTGCTAATAAAACTCAAAACGTAGAATTAGTGGCACAATATTTATTTGATTTCGGTTTGAAACCATCGCTGGCGTATGTTCAATCTAAAGGGAAAGATATCGAAGGGATCGGTGATACTGATCTGGTTAAATATGTTGATATCGGTGCGTCTTATTACTTCAATAAAAACATGTCCACCTATGTTGATTATAAAATTAACCAGTTGAGTGATGATAATAAACTGAAACTGAATACTGACAACGTTGTTGCGGTCGGTTTGGTTTATCAGTTCTAAATTTTTCGCCTTAGTATGACCCTCATTAATTTACTGTTTGAATGCTTCATTGTGAATTTATTACCTGTTATTACGCCGGGATAACTCCCGGCTTTTTTTTGTTATTTATACCCTAATTAACTATTCACCTTGCTGAGTAGTCACGGCCAATAACCAGGTATCTCGCCGCGCTTCAGTTACCGCCCCTTTGCGCTTCGCCCCTTCTTTACTCGGCATAACAGTAAAGTCGGCTTGTTTGATCCACCGCTGATAGCGATTCTCGCCTAGCGCTTTATCTGCCTGAACCATCAGTGGTACCAACCGCACTCCCATGTGATCAAGACTGCGATAGGGCCACTTTGTCTGTTCATCAGAATAAGGAGCCATAAAATCAAGCGCTTTAATCAAACTACTGCCATTAGGTGTTTGATAACGCCACAAGTCGATTTGCACTTTATCCGCCAACTGTGCCATCAACGTCGCCGCCTGCAAACTGAAATAACTGTAATGAAAAGAACGGGTCCGCGCCAATTCCAGGGGTTGCGAGCCTTCCGCAGCGAGTTGAGTATCCAGTTTGGTTTTCAATAATTCAGCCATCTCGCTAACCCGTTGTGGTTGTTGCAAATACCAGGCAATTCCAGCCACCTGGACTGTGTACCAGCTACCGTGATTATTCTGCGCCGCCGCCTCTTTTTTACCTGCCGGGCTGTGCTGTAGCCAGTGTAAGTATTCCGTCATCCACTGTTGCATCTGCTTTTCATCTTGCGCCGTCCAACGTTTATTCTGCCGCAACATAATCAGTGAATCGACAATACGAGTGGCAAAGTAGCGCCCATCCAAAACACCGGTGCCACGTCCCGCAGCAATACCCGGCACGCCCTGAGCATAATCGAGGTTCGGGTTCATGCGCGTTTGCGGGTTGATAAACCAGGTTCGAATCATGCTAATCGCTTTATCAGCATATTTCTGCTGGCCAGAAAAATACCAGGCCAGCGTCAACGCCTGTACCTGAGCGGTAAAATCGGCCAGACGCACCCCGTCGCTATCCGCATTTTTACTGGCTGGATTTATCTGCCCATCTTTGCGCATCCAAGGTAACCCATCACTTTTTTGGCTATCAGGCCACCAGTAGGCACTAAGACTGAGATAGTCATGTTTCGAACCACTGGGCGGCACAATACTCTTGTCAGTGACACTTTGATCTGGCCGTTGCAGCGCTTTATCCGCCTGCTGTAATAACTGCTGGTAAGCCCGTATGGTCTCCTTTGGCGCCTGGTTTTGCGCCATACTCTGCTGGTTATGCTGCAATTCACTGGCAGACCAAAAAGCATAGTCACTGTTTAGCGAATTACTCTGCGCTGCATCGGCAAACGGGATTGCAAGCAAAATAAATAGCACCATCAAACCGGCGTATCTCCGCACCGGATTTAGTGTTCGAAAATCAAACCGGCGAGTGATTGGCAAAGCTGTTGATGTCATAAGTAATTCACCTTATCTGATAATTAACAATATAAGCATCGGATTTTATGCATCATGCCTGAAGCAACCTTAGCTTGCATGGGAAGCACTGAAACTATCAGTTGTTTATTAACTCATCAGTTATTATATTCAAGAATAACTCACTGTTTTTGCGTAAATTTCAGACGAAAAATTAAAACGTAAAAAAATGATAAAAACCTTTGCTAACGGCAGCTATTCTCATGTTTACTGATACCTCGATGTTTCACCGCTCCCTTTTTTATTGAATAATTATGCTTAAGCAAAATAGCCGTAATCTGTGGTTGCTGGTTGGTTCACTTTTCACTTTATACTTCGTTTGGGGTTCGACTTACCTGGTCATACGTATCGGGGTAGAGAGCTGGCCCCCATTGATGATGGCTGGCTTACGTTACCTGATTGCGGGTGTACTGCTGTTCAGCTTTTTAGCCATTCGTGGTCACGCCCTGCCCACATTCCGCCAATGGCTGGGCGCCAGTGCGATAGGTATCTTATTATTGGCTATCGGTAATGGGCTGGTTACCATCGCCGAACATCAACATGTTCCCTCAGGGATTGCCGCCGTTATGGTGGCGACTGTTCCACTATTCACTTTGTGTTTCAGCATGTTATGGGGGATGCGTAACACAAAACTGGAATGGTCGGGGATTGCTCTCGGGTTGGTAGGTATCATCTTGCTCAATACTGGTAGCAACTTATTAGGTAATCCGGTGGGGGCAATGCTGATATTATTGGCCTCAGCCAGTTGGGCATTTGGCTCGGTCTGGGCTTCACGGCTGGCGCTCCCCAGTGGTGCCATGTCCGGTGCCGCACAGATGCTGGTTGCAGGTGTGGTGTTGTTGCTTGCCAGTACGCTAAGTGGTGAACAACTGGAACAAATGCCGACCATGGGTGGCATTCTCTCGTTACTTTACCTGATTGTTTTCGGCTCAATGCTCGCCATTAGCGCTTATATGTTCTTGCTAAAAAATGTGCGCCCGGCGGTCGCCACCAGTTATGCCTATGTGAACCCGGTTGTTGCGGTGTTGCTCGGTATTGGCTTTGCCGGTGAAAGTTTATCAACCACTGAATGGTGTGCATTAGCCGTGATTGTTTCTGCGGTAATATTGGTCACATTGGGGAAATTTCTGTTTAAGCCTCGTTAAGCTGCAACCGCCGGCGTGTTTATTTTATCCAGAATATAAATGCATCAACCATGTAACATGGTTGTTTCATTCAGTGAACAGATTATAATTCCCTCTGTTTCGATAAAAAGTGAAAAAATTATGCTAAGAAAAGCACTCATTATCCTGATTGCGATAATGGCACTGAGTTCATTAGGTGGCGTTTTTCTCGCCGGGTTGAACATCTATACCCGTTCAACCACCCCACATGAAACTGAAACGACCGAATCCTCCCCACTGTCTGATATTGGCCCTGCGGGCTTATCCAACAATGGTCAGGAATCACCGTAAGCGCCCATCCAATCGCGGCATCGTTGTTGCAAAAAAGTCTGTAAACCCCTGACCCGCTCTGATACCTGCGAGCGGTGGGGGCACAATAGATTTAAGGGTAAGACTTCGCCCTGCCAGCTTGGCAATACCTGAACCAAACGCCCTGACCGGATATCATCGACTACATCAATAGCAGCCTTATTGGCAATACCCAACCCCGCCAGTGCCCAACGTCGCGCTATCTCACCATCATCACTGACGTATTCACCGGACATCGTCACCTCTTGTTCTTCCCCCTGTCGCATTAACCGCCATTGGTTATAAAGTCGACCATTGCGCTGATATAACACCGAATGATGGTCGGCCAATTGAGCCGGTGTCTGCGGCACGCCGTAACGGGCAAGATAGGCAGGGCTGGCACATAACATACGCCGATGTTGAGTTAGAACGGGCAATGCCACCAAACTGGAATCGGTAGGCACCCCGAAACGCAAAGCAATATCTACCGGTTCGCGGAAAAGGTCGGCGTGGCGGTCGTTGAGTAACAAATGCAATTGAATATGCGGATGTTGTTGTTTGAAATCATTCAGCCAATCGACTAATAAGTTACGGCCAAAGTCTGAAGGGGCTGAAAGTTGTAATACTCCAGATAAGCCCGTCATTTTTTTCTGAATTGCCTGTTCTCCCTCAACTAATGCCCCTAACGCAATACGTGCACTATCAATATAGCTGGCCCCTGCTTCTGTTAGGCGCAAACTGCGGGTTGAGCGGACCAACAAGCGCACACCCAATTGAGACTCCAGGCGTTTTACCGCAATACTGGCTGCTGCGGGTGTGATATTGAGCCGACGAGCAGCCTCAGACAAACTACCGCAATCAACCGTTCGAACAAAAACATCCAGATCACTAAATGAGATCATTAGTAAATTTCCTTTACAGGTGATTGTCTTTTTAGTCGATTGTTAGACAACTTTCAATAGATGACTATAGATGAAGAGTGAAACCCTTATTTAAATACAGGACTCATTATGGACATCACAACGTTATCTCAGCATCAATTCAGTTCTCCACTCAATCAACAAAAACTGGTTATTCTTGGAGGCAACAGTGGTATTGGCGCAGCCGTGGCTTATGCCGCCATCAGTCGAGGTGCCAAAGTCGTCTTGGTTTCGCGCCGTTCGGCAGGCTCACAATCTGTCGATCACGATAGTGCTATATTGCGCTTATCTGCTGATATGACTGATGCAGAATCACTCAAGCATCTGTTTGCACAGGTCGGAACCTTTGATCACTTGGTTATTACCGCCGGGCCTGCGGTGCAAGCACACGCTTTGGCAGACACCTCTTTAAGCGAAGCTCAGGAAAATTTTGATGTAAAACTGTGGGGAGCACTGCGGGCGATACAATCAGCGTTACCTTATCTGCACGAACAGGGTTCAATAACCCTGACGTCAGGTTTGTTGTCACGTAAGTTTGTCAGCGGCCAGTTCATCAAAACAGCTATTAATGCTGCATTGGAAGCAGTCGGTAAGCAGTTAGCCAAAGAACTGGCCCCACGACGGGTCAATGTGGTCAGCCCAGGCGTAACCGCGACTGAAGCTTATAATAGTATGAGTAATGAGCAGCGACAGGCTATGTTTACAAAAATGGCAGCCTCACTACCTGTCGGTCGAGTCGGCCAACCGGTTGATATTGCGGGTGCCTTTGTGTTATTGCTGGAAAACAGTTTTATGACCGGTAGCGTGATTGATGTTGAAGGTGGCGGCTTGTTGTAATTGATATCACTTAGTTTTTCTATTGAGCCATACACGGGGCAATGACTGCCTCGTGTACTGCACAGTAAAGTGCTTATCTCAGCGATTGCTTCAGCAGAAGATTGGCTTGTTTACTCACACCAATAACACTTCTTATCAAAGTGTTATTACTCCGGCTGAGAACGCTTTTTCTTGCATCCTTCTAATTACGTCATAAGCCGAAATTGGTAAAACACTAAATGATTTTATTAATAACCTATCTTTGGCAGACGCGGCTTCAGGAGAATTAACGGTAGCCGTAATAGCCTGGCGGATCTGGGTAAGCTGTTGTGCTGAAGTTGACAATGAAGTGATAAGTGGCAGGCCAGGAGCCGCGTCGGTTTGCGCTATTATTTTTAATCCGGCAACGGCTGAGGGATTGGCTCGCTGTAATAGTGCAAAACTGACACAATCTATTGCGGCAATATCGGCCTGTCGCTGTTGGATCATCGAGATCGAATGGTAATGCCCGCCAGAGGCCAAACTGTGAGAAAAAAAATGCCCATTGATCGCCAATGGTGCAATTAAAGCACGCAGTGCATTGTATCCAGACTGAGAATCCATACTGTTATAGGCAACTATTCTATGGCGAAAATCTGCCAGTTGTTGGCCTTTTTCATCAGCACGGACCACAACCAAACTACGGTAATATTCCCCCGAACAGTAAGGTGATTGATAGCTAAATACCCCAATCAATTGCACCTGCTGTTGCAATAACGTCACCAGAGGAAAACCGCAGGTTTGGCTCAACAGCAAATTAGGATCACGCCAATGTTGCAGTAAATCAGTAGGCCAGATGAGTTGATCACTTATCCCTGTAGCACCATCTCCCCCTATAACCCCATGACGGTGCAGTTGTTGCGATAATAACCGCCAAAAAGGCAAAACATCCTGCGGCTCGACACCATACATAGGAAGTGAAATTAGCATAGGCACCTGTTACTAATCAGAGCGCAAAACAGCCAAAACATTAATCGTGCCGGTCTATCGGAAGAGATTGTAATTCCCGCCAACGTGACAGCCGCCTGGCCCAACGAGCAAAAATCATATCCGTAATAATAGCCAATAGTGCGACCACAACCGCCCCCTGAATAACGTAAGCCGTATTAAAACCGCTAAGTCCGATAATGATCGGAGAACCCAAGGTTTTCGTCCCAACGGTTGACGCTATTGCGGCAGTACCTATATTGATAATGACCGAGGTTCGGATACCTGCAACGATAATAGGTGCTGCCAGTGGCAATTCAACCTGCCACAAAATCTGCCTGGCACTCATTCCCACCCCTTCTGCCACCTCATGAATGCCGCGGGAGACAGACTCGATACCGGTGATAGTTCCTTGTAAAATCGGCAATAAACCATAAAGCACCAAAGCGATAA
Organism: Yersinia sp. 1252 StPb PI; assembly: GCF_048593885.1. Taxonomy (NCBI): domain Bacteria; kingdom Pseudomonadati; phylum Pseudomonadota; class Gammaproteobacteria; order Enterobacterales; family Yersiniaceae; genus Yersinia; species Yersinia sp. 1252 StPb PI. Next base: position 14,581 of record NZ_JAZGQE010000092.1, read on the forward strand.
TGGCGGGTTTCTCACTAAATCCCATCACCGGTACGGCAATAGCCAGCACCGCTACCGGTGGAAAAGTCTGCCCCACAGCAACAACGGTTTCCACCACTGAGCGAAACTCTTTCCCCATGGGACGTGTCACAGCAATACCCGCACTCACTCCTATCAAAACAGCGATAACACTGGAAACCAGCACCAATAAGACATGAGCAACCACTAGTGACCAGAATGTATCTTGCAGGTAGACAGGCCGATCGAGATCAGGAAATAACGCGGCAAAGAAACCGTGTAGTGAGGTCATACCAAAAACCAAACCGGTCAGCAGCAGCAGCGCCCAGCACAGAGGGTCTTTTAGCCAACGCAGTACATCGGATACTACCCATTTAAACGCTTTCTTTGTTGGCTTATAAGTATGAGCCGTATCACGGGTATGAGCGGTATCAGGTTTCACACGCTCCCCTTATCTGCCACCAAATCAGCAAAATAAAGTACACCTAGTGATTGCCCATATTCATCGGCCACCGGCAGTTTATCGGTCTGACGAGAAACAAACAGGGAAAGCGCCTCGCGCAGGCTGGTAGTACCGAGAATCGGCGGCCCTATCAACGTTTCACCGCGCCTGACCCGTTGTTCAGCCCACCCCAGTGATAACAGCTTAATTCCGAGATCACTACGACCAAAAAAATCACGAACAAAATCATTGGCGGGTTGAGTTAGCATTTCAAGAGGCGTTCCCTGCTGAATGACTCGGCCTTCATCCATCAGAACTATGCGATCAGCCAGACTCAACGCCTCATCAATATCATGAGTCACCAGCACGATAGTCCGACCCGATAATTGATGAATACGGGTAATTTCAAACTGGAGTGCCGAGCGCGTCACGGGGTCTAACGCCCCAAAGGGCTCATCCATCAATAAGACTTCAGGATCTGCTGCCAAGGCGCGAGCGACACCGACACGCTGTTGCTGCCCACCAGACAATTGATGAGGATAGCGGTGGAGAAATTGTTCTGGTTCAAGATGCAGTAGCTCAAGTAATTCGATGACGCGTTGGCGAATACGGTCCTGGGGCCATTTCAACAACTGTGGCACAGTGGCAATATTGCGCTCCACCGTCCAGTGTGGAAATAAACCTATCGATTGGATGGCATATCCCATCCGCCGCCGAATATCTTCAGGTTTATAGTTACGAATTTCTTCACCAGCAAAATGAATCTCCCCCTCATCATGTTCAATAAGGCGGTTAATCATTTTTAGTGTGGTCGATTTACCGGAGCCAGAGGTACCGATGAGTACAGTAAACTCACCCTTGGCTATCTGCAACGTCAGATTATCGACCGCTCGTTTACCGGCAAAATATTTACTTACCTGATGGAAATGAATCATCGACGTGAAGTATCCATAAAAATAACCATAAATTTAAACAGCGAATCAACCACAACCGCCATCACAATCACGGGGATAACGCCAAGCAGCACGAGATCCAATGCGCTGCTAAGCAAACCTTGGAACACAATCGCGCCTAACCCACCCGCACCAATCAATGCAGCCACGACAGCCAGCCCTACTGTTTGTACCGCGACAATGCGGATACCGGATAAGATAAGTGGCATCGCAATAGGTATTTGCACCTGAAAGAACAACTGGCTGCGAGTCATCCCCATACCTCGGGCCGACTCGACAACACTGTCAGGCACCGACTCTAGCCCTGCGACCACATTGCGCACTAATGGCAACAATGCATAAAGCACCAACGCGACAATAGCCGGGGCCAGACCGATACCGCTGACACCATGCTCTGCCAACCAGGGGAGAGCCGCAGCCAGCCCCGCTAAAGGCGCAATTAGCAGGCCAAATAAGGCAATAGATGGAATGGTTTGAATAATATTCAATGTCGAAAAAATGGTGCTTTGAAAATGACGAGAGCGAAAACAGAGTAAGCCGAGTGGGATCCCCAAAAGGATGGCGGGTATCAATGTTGCGAGTAAAATCTGAAGATGTTGCCATAGCGCATCATTAAATACGTCTTGCCGGTTAACGTACTCTTTCATTAACGATAGTTGATCCAACTGCCCCATCATGAGCAATATCACTACCGGCAGAAGCAGTAAGACATTAGCCACACTGCGCCACACAGGGTTAACAATGGCACGAGTTAAGCTATCGACGGCAATCAATAGACTCATCCCACTCATCAGCCAGAACCCTCCACCTAATGAGGTACGTGCCAGACTCTCGCCACCTCCGGCAAGCTGTATGGCGGTCGTGCCAGCCAATAACAACAAACCCAAAAGCAGCAGCTCGGCAAATAATACTGTTAGCCAATACAGCACGATATTTTGTTTTAAGAACGCAAAAATAAGCAGGATCAGAATAGGAATTAGCACCACCCCATTTGATCCACTTATCAGCGATAACAACGAGATCCCTTGCCCGGAAATCAATCGGTTAGGTGCATGGCTCACAAAAGACAGCCCAGCACCTGATAAAACCAATAAAATAGCCAGTACTAGCAGGACCCGGTTTTTGACAGCCATAAAAATCCATCTCCATGACAGGTAACCTTTGTTGTAATAACGAGTGACCTGTTTCTTTGATAGCGCTATAAATCAGGTGCCTACAGCGCCATCTCTGACACCCACCACTATCCTTTAACAAACCCTTTTTCTTTCAGATAATTAGCTGCCACTTTTTTCGCATCCTGACCTTCAACCGCAATACGGGCATTCAGTTTTTGTAGCGTCGGCCCATCAAGGGTAGCAAATACAGGATTGAGTAAAGCAGGTATCGTTGGGTGTGCTTTCAGTGTGGCCTCACGGATGATCGGCGTCGGCGCATAAATAGGTTGCACACCCTTAGTGTCTTCGAGTGTTTGTAAGCCTAAAGCAGCAACCGGGCCATCAGTGCCATACGCCATGGCAGCATTAACACCAGAGGTCTGTTCTGCCGCAGCTTTAATCGTCACCGCAGTGTCACCACCGGCTAATGATAACAATTGGTCTTGATTCAATTTAAAGCCGTAAGCTTGCTGGAAAGCAGGCAAGGCATCTGGCCGTTCAATAAACTCGGCGGAGGCCGCTAATTTGAATTTACCACCAGCATTAATCCATTTGCCCAAATCCTCCAGCGTTTTCAAGTTATTCGCTTGGGCTAAATCCTGGCGTACTGCAATGGTCCATGTATTGTTCGCTGGAGCAGGTGAGAGCCACACCAGTTTGTTCTTCTCGTAATCTAACGCTTTGACTTTTTCATAGCCTGCTTTCGCATTTTTCCAAGCGGGATCTTTTTCATCCGAGAAGAAAAAAGCCCCATTACCGGTATATTCAGGGTAAATATCAATCTCACCCGCAGTGATAGCACCACGCACTACTTTGGTGGTGCCCAACTGTGATTTATTGGTGGTTTTTATCCCGTTAGCATCCAGTACCTGCACAATAATATTGCCCAGCAATGAGCCTTCAGTATCAATTTTTGAGCCAACTCGGACAGTATCCGCGGCCTGTGATATACCGGTTGATGCCGTTAGCACCATTGCCGCCAATGCAAAAATCCGTCCACGGGTTAGGGTCATTGCCATGCTTACCTCTCATGTGCTCAAGGGTGAGTTAACGTTCATTCTTACATACTTGTAGTAGCTGAATATTTACAGGGTGTGCGGCCAGGACATCTTTAACAGATGAGTAACCATATTAGATTTAGTCCAAAACAAACCAAATAACC
>NZ_JAZGQE010000093.1:0-18287 GCF_048593885.1 Yersinia sp. 1252 StPb PI
ATAAGAATTATTATCACTAGCTAATGTAAACCTCCGGGCTTTGAATGAACTCTCTCTATCGCACATGCGGGCGCGCCAGTAGATGTTAAGGATATCAGTATGACTGATTTATCACGGCGTAAATTGCTGACTGGCCTTTGGCAAGCAGATAAACGAGAACTTTCAGTGCATAGGCCCCCCTGGTCGGTGATGGAAGCCGATTTTATTGCTGGCTGTACCCGCTGTCATGCCTGTGTGACTGCCTGTGAAACCGGCGTATTGGTGGTTGGCAGTGGCGGATTCCCCGAAATAGATTTCCAACGTGCTGAATGTAGTTTTTGTCAGGCCTGTGCACAGGTGTGTGAGGCCGGTGTTTTTACCGCAACAGCTCTGACGCCCTGGCGACTTAAAATCAACATTTCAGAGCGCTGTTTACCTTTCCACAATATTGAATGCCGTAGCTGTCAGGATAGCTGTGAGAGTAGGGCAATTCGATTTCGTCCGCGCGTAAACGGCATTGCTCAGCCCGAATTAGACCTTCCTGCTTGTAACGGATGTGGTGCCTGTGTGCCCAATTGTCCGGTTCAGGCAGTAACCCTTACCCGGAGTGAAGATGGACGATAAAGAATGGCATGTCTGTGGATTGGTGCTGCAAGCCAAACCGGCGCGAATTGCACAACTGATCGACGACCTGTTGGCTATCCCGGGAACAGAAATACCCACCAGTGATGCCACTCTGGGCAAGTTGGTGGTGGTTATGCAGGCGGCGCGCTCAGACGTGCTCCTGAATCATATTGAGTCAGCACGTAATCTGGATGGTGTGCTGGCTGTATCGCTGGTTTATCACCAGCAGGAAAGCCAAGGTGAGGAAATGCCATGAAACTCAGCCGCCGGGATTTTATGAAGGCCAATGCTGCGGTAGCCGCAGCCGCCGCCGCCGGATTGACCATACCTACTGTCGCTAAAGCCGTGGTGGGTGAAACAACAAATGCAATAAAATGGGACAAAGCACCTTGCCGATTCTGTGGCACTGGCTGCGGTGTATTGGTCGGAACACAAAATGGCCGTATCGTGGCGTCGCAAGGGGATCCCGACTCACCGGTTAACCGTGGGTTAAACTGCGTCAAAGGCTATTTCCTGCCGAAAATCCTGTATGGCAAAGACCGACTGACTCAACCGCTGCTGCGCATGAAAGACGGTCAGTATGATAAAGAAGGTGATTTTACCCCGATAAGTTGGGAGAAAGCCTTTGATATCATGGAGCTGAAATTCAAAAACGCGCTAAAAGAAAAAGGCCCAACCTCGGTGGGTATGTTCGGCTCTGGCCAATGGACGGTATGGGAGGGCTATGCGGCTTCCAAGTTGCTGAAAGCAGGCTTCCGCTCCAACAATCTGGACCCGAATGCTCGTCATTGTATGGCCTCTTCGGTGGTGGGTTTTATGCGTACCTTTGGTATGGATGAACCTATGGGTTGCTTCGATGATATTGAAGAAGCAGATGCATTCGTGCTCTGGGGATCCAATATGGCAGAAATGCACCCGATTTTGTGGTCGCGCATGACCAGCCGCCGCCTGACCGATGACAATGTCAGGATCGCCGTCCTTTCTACCTTTGAGCACCGTAGTTTTGAGCTGGCAGATAACCCGATCGTCTTCACGCCACAGACCGATCTGGCCATCATGAATTACATCGCCAATTACATTATCCAGAATAATGCTGTTGATCAGGGTTTCCTCGACCGCCATGTGAATTTCCGCCGTGGTGCCACCGATATCGGTTATGGTCTGCGCCCAACCCATCCGTTGGAAAAAGCCGCCAAGAATCCGGGTAGTGATGCCTCCGAGCCGATGAGTTTTGATGATTTCAAAGCCTTTGTCGCGCAATATACCCTAGAGAAAACCGCTAAAATGAGCGGCGTGCCGGAGGATCAACTGGTGTCATTGGCGCAGTTGTATGCTGATCCGAAAGTAAAATTAGTCTCCTACTGGACCATGGGTTTTAACCAACACACCCGCGGGGTTTGGGCCAACAACATGTGCTACAACCTGCACCTGTTAACCGGCAAAATCTCTAAACCGGGGTCTGGCCCATTCTCTCTGACCGGCCAGCCTTCTGCTTGTGGCACAGCCCGTGAAGTGGGGACCTTCTCCCATCGTCTACCGGCAGATATGGTGGTGACCAACGAAAAACATCGCCAGATTGCTGAAACCAAGTGGCAACTGCCTGCCGGCACTATCCCTGATAAGGTGGGGCTGCATGCGGTGGCGCAAGATCGCGCGCTAAAAGACGGCACCCTTAATGCTTACTGGGTGATGTGTAATAACAACATGCAAGCGGGTCCGAATATCAATGAAGAGCGCATGCCGGGTTGGCGTGATCCGCGCAACTTTATTGTGGTTTCTGACCCTTATCCCACTATCAGTGCACTGGCTGCTGATCTTATTTTACCGACTGCGATGTGGGTGGAAAAAGAGGGTGCTTATGGCAATGCAGAGCGGCGCACCCAATTCTGGCGTCAGCAAGTCCCAGCGCCAGGCGAGGCGAAATCTGACTTATGGCAGATTGTCGAATTCGCCAAACGCTTCAAAGTTGAAGAGGTTTGGCCTGCTGAGTTGGTCGATAAAAAACCGGAGTATCGCGGTAAGACGCTGTATGACGTGCTGTTTGCCAACGATGTGGTCAGCAAATATCCACTGAGTGAAATCCCCGCCGATCAACTGAACGACGAAGCACGCGATTTCGGCTTCTACATTCAGAAAGGGCTGTTTGAAGAGTATGCCGATTTTGGTCGCGGACACGGCCATGACTTAGCACCGTTTGACCGTTATCACCAAGAGCGCGGCCTGCGCTGGCCGGTGGTGAATGGTAAAGAAACCCTCTGGCGTTACCGTGAGGGGTTCGATCCCTTCGTGCCGAAAGGCGAAGAGGTGCGTTTCTACGGTAAGCCTGACGGTAAGGCGGTAATTTTTGCGCTACCCTACGAGCCTGCGGCTGAAAGCCCGGATCAGGAATATGACCTGTGGCTCTCTACCGGCCGTGTGCTGGAGCATTGGCATACCGGTTCCATGACCCGTCGCGTTCCTGAGTTACACCGTGCTTTCCCTGAAGCGGTGCTATTCATTCACCCACTGGATGCCAAAGCCCGTGATTTGCGGCGTGGTGACAAAGTGAAAGTAATTTCACGCCGTGGCGAAGTGACCTCATTGGTAGAAACCCGTGGTCGTAACCGCCCACCACAAGGACTGGTGTATATGCCGTTCTTCGATGCCGCGCAGTTGGTCAATAACCTGACGCTGGATGCCACCGATCCGTTATCCAAAGAAACTGACTTCAAAAAATGTGCAGTGAAGTTGGCACGGGTAGTGGCGTAATTGAGATTGCCTGCCCTGCGGGGCAGGCATGAGCAGCCAGTTATAACCCTCATCCAGGGATGCTCAGGATAAAGACGGTGTACTCAGGAGAAAATAATGAATAACACGATTTTTAAATCATTCAACCGCCGGTTTTTGTCAGTTATATCGCTGCTGGCGGTGTTGGTGATCGCCGGTGCAGCCACTGCTGCCAGCAATGTCGAAATGGACTTGACTCAATCACCAGAAGTGTCTGGCACGGCTGAAGGCAAAGTGAAAATGCCGAAACAGCAACAGCGCATGGCACTGAACTATGTTAACCAACCCCCGCTAATCCCGCATAGCGTGGATGGCTATCAAATCAGTAAAAATACCAATCGTTGCCTGCAATGCCACGGTGTGGAGCACTATCGCACCACTGGAGCACCGCGTGTCAGCCCAACCCACTTTATTGACCGTGATGGCAAAGTATCGAGTGAAGTCTCACCACGTCGCTATTTCTGCCTGCAATGCCATGTGCCACAAACCGATGCCGCACCGATTGTCGGTAACAGCTTCCAGCCAGCCCCTGGCTTTGGCCAATAACCGAAATGAGCGATAAGCGAGATAAGTTATGAGCGAAACTAAAAAGCCCGGTGTTATCAGACGTATATGGCAGTGGTGGCGCAGGCCAAGCCGGCTGGCGCTCGGGACTTTACTGCTGATTGGCTTTGTCAGTGGCATCATTTTCTGGGGGGGATTTAACACCGGCATGGAGATGGCGAATACCGAGAAATTCTGTATTAGCTGCCATGAGATGAAAGATAACGTTTATCAGGAATATATGGGGACCATCCACTACAGCAACCGCAGTGGTGTGAAGGCGACCTGCCCGGATTGTCACGTTCCCCATGAGTGGGGGCCAAAGATGCTGCGTAAAATCAAGGCGAGTAAAGAGCTGTATGCCAAGGCTTTCGGCCTGATTGATACCCCGCAAAAGTTTGAGGCTCACCGCCTAACCATGGCCGAAAATGAGTGGGCGCGAATGAAAGCCAATGGCTCGCAAGAGTGCCGTAACTGCCATAATTTCGACAATATGGACTTCACCGCACAAAAAACGGTCGCGGCGAAAATGCACAGTAAGGCGATAACCGAAGGGAAAACCTGTATCGACTGCCACAAAGGGATAGCCCATAAGTTACCGGATATGAAGGATATTCCTACCGGCTTCTAACATCGCCTTTCTCCTTGGCGTTGCCGCAGTGTTAGCTGTTGAGTGACCTTGAGATGCCCTGTGGACGTCGTGTCGACAGGGCATTTTTTATTATGCGGGTTCCTATTGCAAAAAAGCAGGCACTAGCGTTAGCTAAGTAAATAAAATTTTATGATGTTGTTCGGAGTAGAGAAGGGTTTATGTCAGTCAAAATTGAAAATATTCAGAGTGAATTATTATCCAAAAACTGGTTCAAACTACACAAATACACCTTTGATTTAATAACTGATAACGGGACTCCGGTACAACAGATTCGTGAAGTGTATGACCGGGGTAACGGCGCAACCATTCTGCTGTATAACCGCCAGAAGGGTACCGTGGTACTGATTGAACAATTCCGCATGCCAACCTATGTGAATGGCAATCCTGGTGGCATGTTGCTGGAAGCCTGTGCCGGTTTGCTGGATAACGACTCACCGGAAGAGTGTATCCGCCGTGAAGCGATGGAAGAGACGGGTTATCAGGTTGATAAAGTGCAGAAGCTGTTTGAAGCTTATATGTCGCCGGGGGGCGTGACTGAAATTATCTATTTCTTTGCGGCGGAATATCATCCAGATCAGAAAATTACTGATGATGTCGGCGTGGAAGACGAGGTGATCGACGTGGTTGAACTGCCGTTTAGCGAAGCCATTGCCATGATTGCTGATGGCCGCATTAAAGATGGTAAGACGATTATGTTATTGCAATACGCCCAAATTCATAATTGGTTCAAATAAATACCTTTCTTACCGATATTGCCGTGATGTTAGCGGCATTCACTCCCCCGATTGTTGACCATCTTCTCTGATTGATAAGTAAATTCTTCAATTGAAGCAAAAATGTTATGCAGAGTATGGCCTGCTTCATAGATTGTGATAAATCACTCACTATACTGGTTCTGTTATTGGTCATATATACCCTTCGACCTTGAAACCACCGTGGTGTTAGCTACGTTCACTCACCCGAATCACTTATCATCGTGCGCTTATCGGGATTGGTTCACTTGCTGCCTGCCTGCAATTTCAAGTTTATTGGGTATAACCTCGAAGAATAAAATCAAAGGGAACCTACAATGGACGAACAGTTGAAACAGAGTGCGCTTGATTTTCACCAATATCCAACCCCAGGGAAAATTCAGGTGTCGCCAACCAAACCGCTAGCAACCCAACGGGATTTGGCGCTGGCTTACTCGCCCGGTGTGGCGGCTCCGTGTTTAGAAATTGCTGCTGATCCTTTGGCTGCTTACAAATACACGGCGCGCGGCAATCTGGTTGCTGTGATTTCCAATGGTACTGCGGTGCTGGGACTGGGCAATATTGGCGCATTGGCCGGTAAACCGGTAATGGAAGGTAAGGGCGTTCTGTTTAAGAAATTTTCAGGTATTGATGTATTTGATATTGAAGTGGATGAACTCGATCCAGACAAATTGATTGATATTATCGCGTCGCTGGAACCGACATTCGGTGGCATTAATCTGGAAGATATCAAAGCACCGGAATGTTTCTATATTGAGCAAAAATTGCGTGAACGCATGAAGATCCCGGTATTCCACGATGATCAGCATGGCACGGCGATTATCTGCACCGCTGCGGTACTCAATGGCCTGCGGGTGGTGAAGAAAGACATCAGCGATGTGAAACTGGTGGTATCAGGGGCAGGGGCGGCATCGATTGCCTGTTTAAACCTGCTGGTGGCGCTGGGATTAAAACATCACAATATCACTGCATGCGATTCCAAAGGTGTGATTTATAAAGGCCGTGAAGCCAATATGGCACAAACCAAAGCGGCGTATGCGATTGAAGATAACGGTCAACGCACGCTGGGTGATGCGATGCCAGGTGCGGACATCTTCCTCGGTTGTTCTGGCCCGGGGGTTTTAACTCAGGACATGGTGAAAACCATGGCACCGAACCCATTGATTTTGGCACTGGCGAACCCGGAACCAGAGATCCTGCCGCCGTTGGCGAAAGCGGTGCGCCCTGATGCGATTATTTGCACTGGCCGCTCGGATTATCCCAATCAGGTTAACAACGTACTGTGCTTCCCGTTCATCTTCCGTGGCGCGCTGGATGTCGGTGCCACCACCATTAATGAAGAGATGAAACTGGCTTGTGTGCATGCCATTGCGGATCTGGCGCTGGCTGAGCAGAGTGATGTGGTGGCATCCGCTTACGGTGAGCAAGACCTCTCCTTTGGCCCTGAGTACATAATTCCTAAACCATTCGACCCGCGTCTGATTGTAAAAATTGCACCGGCAGTGGCCAAAGCGGCGATGGACTCTGGTGTGGCAACCCGGCCAATTGCCGATTTTAGTGCTTACATCGAAAAGCTGTCTGAGTTTGTCTACAAAACTAACCTGTTTATGAAACCTATTTTCTCGCAGGCGAAGAAAGAGATGAAACGGGTGGTATTGGCGGAAGGGGAAGAAGAGCGGGTGCTGCATGCTACTCAGGAGTTGATCTCGCAGGAACTGGCTTATCCTATTCTGATTGGCCGCCCGAGTGTGATTGAGACCCGACTGAAGAAGTTGGGCCTGCAAATTACAGCAGGTAAAGACTTTGAGGTGGTTAACAATGAATCCGATTCGCGTTTTAACGAGTACTGGCAAGAGTATTATCAAATCATGAAACGTCGTGGCGTCTCGCAAGAGCAAGCCCGTCGTGCAGTGATTGGTAATCCCACACTGATTGGTTCGATCATGGTGCATCGTGGTGAAGCTGATGCAATGATTTGTGGCACTATCGGTACCTATCATGAACATTACGATGTGGTAGAGAAAGTATTCGGTTTCCGTGAAGGTGCTCATGTGGCGGGTGCGATGAATGCACTGTTGCTACCTACCGGTAACACTTTTATTGCGGATACTTATGTCAATGATGATCCGACACCAGAGCAGTTGGCTGAGATTACCTTAATGGCCGCTGAAACTGTGCGTCGCTTCGGGATTGAACCGAAAGTGGCACTGTTATCTCACTCCAGCTTTGGCACCTCAGACTGCCCAGCCGCGCGTAAAATGCGCCGCACGTTGGAATTGGTTAATCAGATGGCACCAGAGCTGGAAATTGACGGTGAGATGCATGGTGATGCCGCGCTGGTGGAAAGTATTCGCCATAACCTGATGCCAGACAGCCCATTGAAAGGTGCTGCCAACGTGTTGATTATGCCGAATATGGAAGCGGCACGTATCAGTTACAACCTGCTGCGGGTGACATCATCGGAAGGAGTAACGGTTGGGCCAGTGCTGATGGGGGTGGCGAAACCGGTGCATATCTTGACGCCAATTGCTTCAGTGCGTCGGATCGTGAATATGGTGGCGTTAGCGGTGGTTGAAGCGCAAACCGAACCTTTATAAGTTACTTGCGTTATAACACAATGAGCCAAGGGGCGACCGCACCTACGGGCGCTCCGGCGACTTACGTCGCTACGACCCGAACGGGGCGTTTCCCCTTGGTTTAGCATCGTCAGTTTGCTGAAACCCATCTTCTGAAGTGGATCCTATTTATATTGAATACGTTATTTGGCGGTTTTTTGTTTATCAGGATCTAACCGCAGTTTTTGCAGGCTTGCTGTAACCACTTATCCAGTTCGTTGGCAAATTGCTGGCGGTCACGCTGATTTAAGGTGTTAGGTCCACCGGTTTGAATGCCGCTGGCACGCATGGTATCCATAAAGTCACGCATATTCAGCCGTTCACGGATGGTGTCTGGTGTATAGCGCTCACCGCGTGGATTCAGGGCGATACCGCCTTTGTCTATCACTTCGGCGGCCAGGGGAATATCTGCCGTGATAACCAGATCATTTTTCTCCACCCGTTGCACGATTTCATTATCAGCAACATCAAAACCGGAGGCGACTTGTAAGGTTCGGATAAATTTTGATGGTGGGGTTTTCAATGGCTGATTAGCCACCAGCGTGACCATCATGCCGGTACGATCTGCGGCGCGAAATAACACCTCTTTAATCACATTCGGACAGGCGTCCGCATCAACCCAAATTTGCATCAGTGCTGTTCTCCGGTCGCTAGCCACTCTTTTACGGGCAGAAAATCGCGATATAGCGCCGCTTCAGCGCTATCTTCTGCCGGCTGATAGTTATATTCCCAGCGCACCAGGGGTGGCAGCGACATCAAAATAGATTCGGTACGACCACCGGTTTGCAAACCGAACAAGGTGCCACGGTCCCACACCAGATTAAATTCCACATAACGGCCACGGCGATAAAGTTGGAACTGACGCTCACGCTCCCCCCAACTCAATGCTTTGCGCCGTGCAACAATAGGCATATAAGCATCAAGGAAACCATCACCTACCGCCTGAGTGAAGCGGAAACAGGTATCAAAATCAGGGCTATTCAAGTCATCGTAAAACAGGCCACCAATGCCTCGCGCTTCATTGCGATGCTTGATATAGAAGTAATCGTCACACCATTTTTTATAGCGTGGGTAGATTTCTTTACCAAAAGGTTGGCACAACTGATGGGCGGTCTGATGCCAGTGAATAGCATCTTCTTCAAAGCCGTAGTAAGGGGTTAAATCGAAACCGCCACCAAACCACCACACCGGATCTTCGCCAGGTTTCTCAGCAATAAAGAAACGCACATTGGCATGGCTGGTGGGCAGATAAGGGCTTAGTGGATGAATCACCAGCGACACCCCAAGTGCCTGAAAACTACGACCGGCCAATTCGGGGCGATGCGCAGTAGCGGATGCGGGTAATGCTGCACCAGACACATGAGAGAAATTAACCCCCGCCTGTTCAAATACCACCCCATTAACCAATACCCGACTGCGCCCGCCGCCGCCTTCTTCGCGGATCCAGCTCTCTTCTGTGAAGGTTGCTCCGCCATCGGCATGTGTCAGTGCGGCACAGATTTTATCCTGCAAAGCTAGCAGGTAGGTTTTGATTTGGGCGGTATCGGGTGAATTCATCAGCGAGGGTTCTATTAGCTTGCAAATATTTAGGGGCCAAGTATACCCCGATTCGCCGCCATTATTGTACTTTCTGTGTGGATTTGCGGCTATTAAACTACAAGATCGGCAAGATTTATCTGCTTCTTCTCAAATATCATTACTCACTATCACGGTGGGAAATATCACTTTAATATTGCGTGATATAATATTGCCACGATAATCAGAATATCCATATTACTCAAGGGTGCAAACATCCATGGAAATCCGCGTATTTCAGCAAGACGATTTTGAAGAAGTGATTCTGCTGTGGGAGCATTGCGACTTGCTGCGGCCTTGGAATGATCCAGAAATGGATATTGAGCGTAAGTTGAATCACTCGCCCGAACTGTTTTTAGTAGCGGAAGTGAGTGGGGCGATTGTGGGGTCAATCATGGGCGGTTACGATGGCCACCGTGGCTCGGCTTATTATCTGGGGGTCCATCCTGACTTCCGTGGCCGTGGCTTTGCCAATGCGCTGATCAGCCGCCTAGAAAAGAAACTCATTGCCCGCGGCTGCCCAAAGCTGAATATCATGGTGCGCGAAGACAATGACGCAGTGATCGGCATGTATGAAAAGCTCGATTACGAAACCCAAGACACGATTATGCTGGGCAAACGGCTGATTGTGGATCAGGAGTATTAAGGTCGCCCTTTTGGCCTCACCCTTAATATGGTAATAACCCTATCCCCAAAAGCTGATAAAGCCGCAGAGGATAGGGTAAAGATTAATTACTTAATCTTGGTAATACTTTTCACATCAACTTCTACCGAGTTCCAGTCTTTATCAACTTCGCCTTCGATTTGGACTTTATCTTGTGGCGAGATGGTTTGACCGTTCCAGCGCTTGTTATCAATATCAACGGTAATGGTACCGGTGCTGTCGCGGAAGGTGTAAGTATCGTGGCCAAGGCGCTCGACAATATTCCCTTGCAGAGTGACATGGGTGTCATCACGCATGGTTTTGACTTTATCTACCGTGGTATTGGCTGCACTTGGACCCGCAAATCCGCCCTGAGCCGTCGGTTGTGTCTGTGTTGCTGCCGGGCCGTCGAAGCCCCCTTGTGCTGTGGCACTCTGTGCCAGCAATGGCGTGCTGCATAACATAACCAAGGTTGCCGCTAAGGTTAATTTCTTCATTTTATTGCTCCTTCAATGCATGAATCATTACGTTTGAAAACAAAAACTACACAAGCCTTTGTGGTACCCAATAGTAGACCAAATTTGCGTTAAGGCGTGCTGAAGTATTGCAATACGATGGCCGCGAGTCTATCCGATTAGACCTATTTATTGGTTATAACAATTAAAGCCGGTAGTGTTATGGCACTTTTTTAGCTGTGTGGACTCAAACCACTGGTTATCATTTTTAAACTGCGCATGTAGATGCCCTCTGTAACTTGTACAATGCAGAACAGCTTACCGGATGCGGTGGTTTTATAAGGAGCTTTAGATGAATATTCGCCCACGGTTATCTGGGGTGAGATTGTTATTACTGGGTGCCCCTTTGTTGTTAGCCGGGTGCTCAACCATGTCAGGTTTTTCCTGGTCCAGTCTGTCACCACTGAATTGGTTTGGCAGCAGCAGTATGCAGGTGACTGATCAGGGGGTTGGTGGAATTACCGCCACTACTGCGTTGACTGAGAGTGATATCAAAGAGGGGTTAAAAGGCGATTTCCGGCTGCGTAGCGGTATGGCGACCAACGACGATAAATTGATTTCCTTCTATCAGGCGATGAAAGAGAACCAAATCAAACTGGTTATCTCAGGGCAACCGAAAGGCACGGTAGAGCGCATTGATGTTATGGATAAGTCTATTCCCAGCCAATGGGGTGTTACGATTGGTACACCATTCAGTGAACTATATAAAAAAGCCTTTGGTGTTTGCCGCAAAGGCAGCGGTGATGATAGTGCGCAAATAGAGTGTGCGGCACCGGACAGCAAGCACGTCAGCTATTTATTTGATGGCGACTGGCATGGTCCTGAAGGTTTAATGCCATCCGATGATACATTGCAAAGTTGGAAAGTGAGCAAGATTATCTGGCGAGCTAAAGGCGAATAACCATCCCTTGGTTCCTGACGTTATAGCAGTGTTAGCGGCACTCATTACTCGGCCCATTATTTGGGCATCTGAAGGTGAGGCCGCTGCAAACCGCGTCCAAATTGGCTTCTGGCAGATTTATCATTACTAGCTAATAATATTCCCACCTTTGGTCTCACTTCCTCTGCCTAAATTTATTTTGCGTTGCCGCAAGGTAATCCTAATCGGTTCAGCTATTATATTCGCCATAATTAATACCGATATTTTGTGAGGAACCAAACATGACTCAAGTTCAGAGTGGCATTCTGATGGAACATTGTCGTTTTGCCATTTTTATGGAAGCAAAAGTACAGGGCGAGCTAGATGCTATTCGTCAGGGGTGCAAACAATTCTGTCAGTCATTGCAGGAGTTACAGCAAAAATTTCCTAACGAGTATTTAGGTGCTGTGATTGCTTTTGGTTCTGATATTTGGCATGACCTATCCGGTGGTAAAGGGGCTAATGAGTTAAAACCTTTTGTGCCATTAGGCAAAGCACCAATGGTTGCCCCCGCAACACAACGCGATTTATTGATTCATATTCAGTCATTGCGTCAGGATATCAACTTTACTTTAGCCCAGGCCGCGATGGCTGCTTTTGGCGATGCCATCACCGTTGAAGAAGAGACACATGGTTTTCGCTGGGTAGAAGAACGTGATTTTACTGGTTTTATTGATGGCACCGAAAACCCACAAGGGGAAAGCCGCTCGGAAGTGGCGGTGATTGCGGATGGTGAAGAAGATGCCGGTGGCAGCTATGTGTTAGTACAGCGTTATGAGCACGACCTGAAAAAATGGCAGCGTATTCCTGAACATAAGCAAGAGCAAATTGTTGGGCGTACCAAGCATGCTAGCGAAGAATTGCCATCAGATAAGCGCCCGGAGACCTCCCATGTTAGCCGGGTCGATTTAAAAGAAAATGGCAAAGGATTGAAAATTCTGCGTCAAAGCTTGCCTTACGGTACCGCCAGTGGCAAACACGGTTTGTACTTTATTGCTTATTGCGCACGCTTACATAATATCGAACAACAATTATTAAGTATGTTTGGCGCGATAGACGATAAGCACGATCTGTTATTAGGTTTCAGTAAGCCAGTAACCGGTAGTTATTACTTCGCACCGTCGCTGACTCAATTATTATCGCTGTAATGACGAAAGGCTGAAGGGCCGGTTTTTCGCAACCGACAATTTTTACTCAATAAGTCTTTGCTATCACCCGGTGCCGGTTGGCCGGGTTTTTTAATGGGCAAAAGGGAGTGGCTTGCGACCAGCGTTGTTGCTGGCTTAGAGCATTTGATACTTGAACATCACTAAACGGTATATAAAAGCATTATAGGTATGCACCTAGTTATAAATACACTGAAGATATTAAAGGCACTGTTCACATTTAATGACATGCCTGTCGGATGAACTCAGTGAATAAGGTGCAGCATGAAACAGACTTCAGTGAAGAACGGTACGCGTAAAGGATGGCACCGTGTTGCCTTATTAAGCGCGTTAATTTTCGCCAGTGCAACTGCCTCTGCCACTGAGTTGCTTAACAGCTCTTATGATGTTTCCCGCGAGTTATTCACGGCCCTCAATCCCGGCTTCCAGCAACAGTGGGAGCAGCAAAATCCCGGCGACAAGCTGACCATCAAACAATCTCATGCTGGGTCGTCTAAACAGGCACTGGCTATCTTACAGGGCTTGAAAGCAGATGTGGTGACTTATAACCAAGTCACCGATGTGCAGATCCTACATGACCGGGGCAATCTGATCCCGGCCGACTGGCAGGCGCGGTTACCTAATAACAGCTCACCGTTTTATTCCACCATGGCATTCCTGGTACGTAAGGGTAATCCAAAGAATATCCACAATTGGGATGATCTGGTGCGTGAAGACGTCAAACTGGTGTTCCCGAATCCAAAAACTTCCGGTAATGGCCGTTACACCTATCTGGCGGCATGGGGTGCTACCCAACAAGCGAATGGTAAGGATGAGGCTAAAACCCGCGACTGGATGAAGCGTTTCCTGACCAATGTAGTGGTGTTTGATACTGGTGGCCGTGGTGCTACCACTACCTTCGTTGAACGCGGGTTGGGTGATGTGCTGATCAGTTTTGAATCGGAAGTTAACAATATCCGTAAAGAGTACGGCAGTGATAAATACGAAGTAATTGTCCCGCCGGTAGATATTTTGGCTGAATTCCCGGTTGCCTGGGTGGATAAAAATGTCGAGAAGAATGGCACTGAGAAAGCGGCTAAAGCTTATCTCAACTATCTCTACAGTCCGCCAGCACAGCAAGTGATCACCAGCTTTAATTATCGGGTTTACGACAAAGCGGCAATGGAAGCGGCCAAGTCCCAATTCCCACAAACCAAACTATTCCGTGTTGAAGATCAATTCGGTAGCTGGCCGCAGGTGATGAGTACCCATTTCGTGACTGGCGGCGTGCTGGATAAATTGTTAGCGCAAGGGCATCAGTAATGTTGTCGGCATCCAGTAAACGGGTTCTGCCCGGATTTACCCTCAGTCTCGGGAGCAGCCTGCTTTACACCTGCCTGATCTTATTATTACCGCTCAGCGCGTTAGTCATGCAGGTTGCACAGATGAGTTGGGCACAGTACTGGGAGGTGATTACTAACCCCCAAGTGGTTGCTGCTTATAAAGTGACCTTACTGGCCGCAGGCGTCGCCAGCGTATTTAATGCGGTTTTCGGTATGTTGATGGCGTGGATTCTGACCCGCTATCAGTTCCCCGGCCGTAGTTTGTTGGATGGTTTGATGGATTTGCCGTTCGCCTTACCCACGGCGGTGGCGGGTCTGACATTAGCAACGCTATTTTCGACCACCGGTTGGTACGGTGCCTGGTTGAACGAACTGGGGATTAAAGTCTCCTTTACCTGGTTGGGGATTGCCGTGGCGATGGCGTTTACCAGCTTGCCGTTTGTGGTGCGCACAGTACAACCGGTGTTGGAAGAATTGGGTCCCGAATATGAAGAAGCCGCGGAAACTCTCGGCGCCAGCCGTTGGCAGAGCTTCCGGCTGGTGGTGATGCCAGAACTGGCTCCGGCATTACTGGCAGGCACTGCTTTATCCTTTACCCGCAGTCTGGGGGAGTTTGGCGCAGTTATCTTTATCGCCGGTAACATTGCCTGGAAGACCGAAGTGACCTCACTGATGATCTTCATCCGACTACAAGAATTTGATTACCCGGCTGCCAGTGCCATTGCCTCCGTTATTCTGGCCGTTTCATTGGTATTGCTGTTTGGTATTAACACGTTACAAAGCCGCTTTGGTCGGCGGATAGGCGGGCACTGATGGCTGATATCACTGAATTTAACGGCGTAGCCCGCCCACCAATCAATTGGGGCAAATGGACCCTGATCGCCATCGGTGCGGTGTTCTCATTTTTACTGTTAGTGATCCCGATGGTGTGGATCTTTATCACTGCTTTTTCCAAAGGGATAGCGGTGGTCGGGCAGAATTTATTAGACCCGGACATGTTGCATGCCATTTGGCTGACTGTGCTGGTGGCACTGATTACGGTGCCGGTGAATTTGGTGTTTGGTGTGGTACTGGCATGGTTGGTGACGCGGTTTGTATTTCCCGGCCGCCAGCTATTGATGACCCTAATTGATATTCCGTTTGCGGTCTCACCGGTAGTCGCCGGCCTGATGTACCTGCTGTTTTACGGTTCAAATGGTGTGGTGGGGGGCTGGTTAGATTCTCACGACATTCAATTGATGTTCTCGTGGCCCGGTATGGTGTTGGTCACCATTTTCGTCACCTGCCCATTTGTGGTGCGTGAACTGGTGCCGGTGATGATGAGTCAGGGCAGCCAGGAAGATGAAGCCGCAGTATTACTGGGTGCATCCGGCTGGCAGATGTTCCGCCGGGTAACGTTACCGAACATTCGCTGGGCATTGTTGTATGGCGTGGTGTTGACCAATGCCCGCGCCATTGGCGAGTTCGGGGCAGTCTCTGTGGTATCCGGTTCTATTCGTGGCGAAACCTATACCTTGCCACTGCAAGTTGAGTTGTTGCATCAGGATTACAATACTGCCGGGGCATTTACCGCCGCCGCGTTACTGACCCTGATGGCAATATTGACCCTTTTTCTGAAAAGCGGCCTGCAATGGCGCTTAGCGCGTCAGGTTGTTCGTCTCGAACAGGAGCAAAAGCATGAGCATTGAGATTGATAATATCAGCAAGTATTTTGGTCGCACCAAGGTACTAAATGACATCCGGCTTGATATTCCTTCTGGCCAGATGGTGGCTTTGCTTGGTCCTTCCGGTTCGGGGAAAACGACCCTTCTGCGCATTATTGCCGGGCTGGAGAACCAGAACGCCGGACGTTTAAGTTTCCATGGCACTGACGTTAGCCGCCTGCATGCCCGTGATCGACGTGTCGGGTTCGTTTTTCAGCATTACGCCTTGTTCCGCCATATGACAGTATTCGATAACATTGCATTTGGTTTGACGGTGTTACCGCGCCGTGAGCGGCCGAATGCGGCAGCTATCAAACAGAAGGTGGAGCAACTGTTGGAGATGGTGCAATTAGGTCATCTTGCCAGCCGTTACCCATCACAACTTTCTGGTGGACAGAAACAGCGTGTGGCCCTGGCGCGGGCGTTGGCCGTCGAGCCACAAATTCTGTTGCTGGATGAGCCATTCGGTGCGCTGGATGCACAGGTGCGTAAAGAGTTACGTCGCTGGTTGCGCCAGTTACATGAAGAGTTGAAATTTACCAGCGTCTTCGTCACTCATGATCAGGAAGAAGCCATGGAAGTTGCTGATCGGGTGGTGGTGATGAGCCAGGGTAATATCGAGCAGGTCGGGACGCCAGATGAAGTGTGGCGCTACCCTGCGACCCGCTTTGTGCTGGAATTCCTGGGCGAAGTTAATCGCTTGAGTGGAGAGATTCGAGGCTCACAACTCTATATTGGCGCGCACCACTGGCCGCTGGATTTGGCCCCAATGCATCAGGGCAGTGTTGATTTATTCCTGCGTCCGTGGGAGATGGAGGCCAATACACACGCCAGTGATCGTTGCCCACTGCCGGTCCAAGTGCTTGAAGTTAGCCCGCGTGGTCACTTCTGGCAACTGACGGTGCAACCTATTGGTTGGCATCAGGATCCTATCAGTGTGGTACTGCCGGAAGGCGAAATTGACGCTCCGGTGCGCGGTAACCGTTATTATGTGGGCGGGTTAAATGCACGCTTATATTCTGGCGACCAATTATTACAACCCATTGCTTTAGCCCAAAGCGCCTGATAAGTTTTTCTTCTTTTGGTAAACATAGAATTATACCCAACGTCATTGGAGTGGCAGCAAGGCAGCTAACGAGCGAATCCCGATGAGCTTACATAAGTAAGTGATTCGGGTTCGTGAGAGCAGTGAACATAGCTGCCGCTTCAAGGAAGAAGGGTATTTAATAGGTATTTACAGTGACAACCCTCGAACAATGCATCGGCAACACCCCACTCGTCAAACTGCAACGTTTAAGCCAAGGGCTGGATGCGCAGATTTGGGTCAAATTGGAAGGCAATAATCCGGCAGGCTCGGTCAAAGACCGTGCGGCACTGACCATGATCCGGCAGGCAGAATTACGTGGAGAAATAGCTCCGGGTGATGTGTTGATCGAGGCGACCAGTGGTAATACTGGTATTGCGCTGGCGATGATCGCGGCGATGAAGGGCTATAAGCTAAAGCTACTGATGCCGGAAAATATGAGTCAAGAGCGGCAGGCCGCAATGCGTGCCTACGGTGCGGAGTTAATTCTGGTGAGTCGTGAGCAAGGAATGGAAGGGGCGCGCGATGAAGCGCTAAGGATGCAGGCTGAAGGGCAGGGTAAGGTGTTGGATCAGTTCAATAACAGCGATAACCCCTACGCACATTTCAGCGGTACCGGGCCAGAAATCTGGCAACAAACCGCGGGTAAAGTGAGCCATTTTGTGTCCAGCATGGGAACTACCGGGACGATTACCGGCGTTAGCCAATATCTGAAAAGCCAAAACCCGCAAGTTACCATTATCGGCCTGCAACCCGCTGAAGGAAGTAGTATTCCCGGTATCCGCCGTTGGTCACCGGGATACATGCCGGGGATTTTCCGCCCGGAGTTGGTTGATCAGGTACTGGATATCACCCAGTGCGAAGCAGAGGAAACGACACGAAGGCTGGCCACGGAAGAGGGTATTTTTTGTGGTGTCAGTTCTGGCGGTGCGGTTGCCGGCGCGCTGCGGGTGGCGGCACAGAACCCCGCAGCGGTGATCGTGGCGATTATTTGTGACCGTGGTGACCGATACTTGTCGACAGGTGTTTTTGATTAAGTAGGCCGAGCGTTACGTATCAACCCTATCTGATCGCGCTATCATATGGGGTTGATATGATATTTTGCCTTCCTCTCAATACTTCACTTTTATAGTTTTGCACCTATAAATTATAAAAAGGAACGGAGCTTTGGTGCCAGAGATTTTGATTTATAATTAATCATATTTAAAAGCCTCAGAACCCCGTAGCTGTCCTTTCCCTGTAAGCAAATTGTCTGCTAGATGCTATCTAGTGGTAAATGAAATTTATGCAATCAACTGTGGCTATTAGTACAAGCCTGCTTTGCTAATAGAGTTAATTCACGTCACATTGTTAGAATAAATATTGTAGGAATATTCGTACAATTAGCTTCATTGATTCCGTGGTGAATTTGAATGTGGGTTTTTTACAG
>NZ_JAZGQE010000094.1:0-18204 GCF_048593885.1 Yersinia sp. 1252 StPb PI
CTTCTTGCACTCACACTATTTCTGATGTGATTCCCTTATGCTGTAGCACTCTCTCCTCTGTCATATCAGTAAAGTAATGAACGTTTTCATTTCCAAGAAAATGCGTAATTTTATTGTGTTAGCCCAAACAAATAGCATGGCGAAGGCGGCTGAAAAATTACACATGACGGCATCTCCTTTCGGCAAAAGTATTATGGCGCTGGAAGAATTGGTCGGTTACTCCTTATTTACTCGTAATGAGAAAAGTATCAGCCTCAATAAAGCAGGACAAGAGCTTTATCAGGAACTATTTCCTATTTATCAACGACTTTCAGCTGTAGATAACAGCATTGTGGCTATGTCACAGCGCCAGAAGAATATCGTGATAGGAATTGATAACACTTACCCAACCATCATTTTTGATCAATTGTTCAGTCTCAGCGATAAATACGACGGGATTACCGCTCAGCCTTTTGAGTTTAACGAAAACAGTGTGATTGATGACTTACTCGAAAGCCGTGTAGATTTTATTATCTCCCCGCAGCAAGCGTCACAACGTGTCACCCATATTGATACCCTGCAAGCCACGGAGCTTCCCTCTTTACGGCTCGGTTTTTTAGTGTCACGTCGCTTTGAGAATATCCAGGCGTTAGAGTTGTTGAATACATTGCCTTGGTTGCAAATGCGCTTCCAAAATAGGGCCAATTTTGAGGCTCTACTGGATGCGCATTTCCGTGCGATTGGCATTAACCCCACCATTATCTATCGCCCCTACAGCTTTATGGCAAAAATCAGTGCTGTTGAGCAGGGGCAGTTTCTGACGGTAGTGCCTCAGTTTGCTTATCGGTTAGTTAACCCCGCCAAGCTGAAATATTTTGATGCACCGAATCAGCCCATGTATATGCGAGAGTACCTATATTCGCTCAAGAATAATCATCACGTCGAAAAAGTCATGGGCTATATACATTCAGACCGAGAGGGTGATTAAGGTGCCAACATTGAGCCAAATTCGAACAGATTTTGGTGCAACTGGAATGCTTGCGCCAGATTGTGATGCAAATGTCCGCCTTTGGCCTGTGCCAGATAGCGATGCAGGTAGTCACGATACATCGGATGTGCACAGTTATTGATAATCGTGGTGGCACGCTGCATGGGTGATAGCCCGCGTAAGTCAGCCACGCCTTGTTCGGTAACGATAACTTTTACGCTGTGCTCACTATGATCAACATGGGTACACATCGGCACAATGGTGGAGACCTTTCCACCTTTGACGATGGAGGGGGCCATAAAGATCGACAAATAGGCGTTGCGCTCAAAATCTGCACTGCCGCCAATACCGTTGACCAATTCCGTACCGGCAACGTGGGTCGAGTTGGCATGGCCGTAGATATCAAATTCAAGCCCGACGTTAAGGGCAATAACCCCTAACCGACGAATGATTTCTGGGTTGTTAGAAATCTCCTGTGGCCGCAATACAATGCGGGTAGAGAAGAAATCCATATTGTCATAGATTTTTTTCAATGAGGCGGGGGAAACGGTCAAGCTGGAGGCACTTACCCCCATCACTTTTTCGGTTTCTAATAATTGAACCACCGACTCTTGTAGCACCTCTGAATACATCATAAACGGCGGAATATCTGGGTTTTCTCCCAGGCGTTTCATCACGGCGTTATTGATATTACCGACGCCGCTTTGCAGCGGGAGAAACTCTGGTGGAATACGGCCCAATTTGAGTTCATTAAGCAGGAAACTCACCACATTGTCGGCTATTTTTTCACATAGTGGGTTTGCGCTGTCCAGACTATTACCGGCATCCGGCAGTTCGGTTTCAACGATGGCAAAAATTTTACTCGGATCCACCTGTACATAGGGCTGACCGACTTTATCCAACGTATGGTAGATAGGCAGGGTATTACGCCGTGGTGGGGCACCGAGCATGATGATATCAGCCAGTTCAGCGACCCGTGGGCTGTGATAATGATTGAGTTCTATGATGATTTTCTTGGCTTTATGTAAAAAAACCGGGGCATTACCAATGCCGCTGCTAAGATACACCTTGCCATCAGCGGTGATCGCCGAGGCTTCAATAACCGCGACATCAATGTCGCCAAAGAAGCCATAGTTAACCATTTGCGCCACTTCACTCAGATGCAGGTCGACAAAACTGACCGCGCCCAAGTTGATTTTTTCCCGCAATAATGATGCGGTCTGATAGGGCGCGCGCCAGGCGATAGCGTCAGCGTCAGCCATTTCATCATCCGCTTTAGCACTAATGGACGCGCCGGTCAGTAAACGAATCTGAAAATCTTTTTGCTGCTGATGATGCGCTATTGCGCGCCGGGCTATGGCGGCAGGAAGCGCCTTAGGCGCTCCGGCTGGGGTAAAACCACTGAACACCACCATATGACCATGTTCAATACATTCAGCGGCTTCATCCGCGCTCATTATGCAATATGACCGTTTCATAAAGAAATCCTCTGGTTGAGAAGGTTTAATGCCCCAAAAAAGTAGGCTTACGCTTCTCCATAAATGCACTCATGCCCTCGAGATAGTCCTCACTATCGTAGACGGCACGCCGCAAACCTTGAATGCGCTCAAACTCATCTGAATTCATGGTGTGGGCTTCGCCTAAAACCCGGAGTTCTTCTTTAATAACGGCTATCGCCAGTGGTGCTTTTTCAGAAATGACGTGGGCCAATTTCAGTGTGAAATCCTCCAGTTCAGCGGGGTCAACCACATGATTGAGAATACCAACCGAAAGTGCACGCTGCGCGGTTATTGGCGCGGCAGTGAAAATCAACTCTTTCACGATATGGAAGCCAGCATCGCGAATAAGGTTGTGGATACCCACCAAATTGTAGGGAACGCCCAGATTCACCGGTGTCATCGAAAAGGTTGAGGTGTTACAAGCCACAATAATATCTGAGCTCATGATCATCTCGAATGCACCACCCCAAACGCTACCTTCGACCATTGAAATGATCGGTTTAGGATATTTTTGGATAGTTCGGGTGATTTGACGCAATGGATCATCATATGACAGTGGGTCCCGTCGGCCAGTGGGTAATTCGTGAATATCATGCCCTGCGGAGAACACTTTTGAACCTTCGGGCGCGCGGAGAATAATGCAGCGGATATCGGTATGATTGAGGTCATGCAGCGCTTGCATCAAATCATCAATAAACACCTTACTTAAGGCATTGAGTTTGCGTGTGTGGTTGAACTCAATAATACCCACCCGATTGGCAATCAACACTTTGACATACTGATAAGACATGGTTGTTCCCTTTAATTGATAATTTTTTGTGTAATAAAATGGGTTACGTCATTAATACCGGCTCGCGGCGAGATTTGATTTTGACGTAACAGATCTTCAATTTGTTGATAGTGCTGGCGGACCTCGGGGTGAGAAAACAGCATTGCAAGTGCATTTGCCTCTACCTGATGACGCACCCAACTAAGATTTTGTTGTTGGCGCAAGGTGGTGAGCTGCCCACTTTGCATCATGACCGGCCAAAAACGTTGTACTGCCTGCCACACTTCGCGGATACCGCGTTTTTCCAACGCGCTACAGGTGAGAACCCGTGGCTGCCATGCGGGATATTTACGGCGAATGATATGCAGTGCGCTGTGATACATATGGCGGGCGATCTCAACATTGCTATGGTTGTCGCCGTCATCTTTGTTAATCACAATAAAATCGGCCATTTCCATAATGCCTTTCTTAATGCCTTGTAGGTCATCGCCAGCACCGGCGATTTGCAAAGAGATAAAGCAGTCCACCATTTCAGCCACTTCGGTTTCAGACTGCCCAACGCCGACGGTTTCAACGATGATGACGTCGTAGCCTGCGGCCTCACAGAGCAAGATCAACTCGCGGGTACTCTGGCTTATCCCGCCGAGGTGGCCCCCTGACGGCACCGGGCGCACAAACGCATGCTCAGCGCGTGACAGATTCAGCATGCGGGTTTTGTCGCCCAAAATGCTGCCGCCACTGATCGGGCTGCTGGGGTCAACTGCAATCACCGCGACCTTATGCCCTTGTGCCAATAACTCTTCGCCTAGCGCCTCAAGAAAGGTGCTTTTCCCCGCACCGGGTGTGCCGGTAACGCCCAGCCGTTTAGCCTGACCGGTATAAGGCATAATGCGGTCTAACAGCCGAGCGCTTAATGCCTGATGTCGGGGGAGGCGGCTTTCTGCCAGGGTCATGGCTTGCGCTAATGCGGCTCGGTCTCCCTGGCGTAAACGGTGAACGTAGTCCTCCATATTGTCGATATCAATCATGGCGGCGGCTGATGAGTTGCAGAACGTCACGCACGCTAACGAGCATTGGTGTACCCGGCCCATAAATTGCTGCCACACCCTGTTCACGCAAGAAGGTGTAGTCTTGTGGCGGAATAACTCCCCCAGCCACCACCAGAATATCTGGCCGTGCATATTGACGCAGCGCTTCAATCAACTCGGGGATCAATGTTTTGTGGCCGGCGGCAAGGGAAGAAGCACCGATGACGTGAACGTCATTCTCCACCGCCAGACGGGCGATTTCATCCGGTGTTGAGAACATCGGGCTAAGATCGACATCAAAACCGAGGTCAGAGTAAGCGCTGGCAATAACCTTAGCCCCCCGGTCGTGGCCATCCTGACCCATTTTGGCAATCAGAATTCTGGGTCTGCGCCCATTTTCACTGAAGAACGTTTGGGTCTGCGCCACTATTTGATCAAATTCCTGAGCGTCTTTCTCGCTCTGGTGATAGCTGCGCGCAATGACACCGGTAACGCATTCGCTTGGTACCAGGTAGCGGTCAAATACCCTCTCCATTGCATCTGAGATTTCACCCAGTGTTGCCCGCAGTCGTGCAGCTTGAACTGCGGCTTCCAGTAGATTTTCATGGTTTGCCGCCGCATGACGCAGGTTTAGCAATGCTTGTTGAACCGCGCTGTTATCTCGCTCGGCGCGAATACGTTTAAGTTGCGCAATTTGTTCATTGCGCACTTTAACGTTGTCAATTTCCAACACCTGAGTTTCAGCTTCTGTCTCTAACTTATATTTATTCACCCCGACAATAACGCGTTTTCCCTGATCGATAAGTGATTGCTGACTGGCGGACGCCTCTTCAATCATCCGTTTGGGTAGCCCAACCTCAATGGCTTTGGCCATGCCGCCCACATCATCGATCTGTTTGATAATGGTTCTGGCTTGTTTCACCATTTGATCGGTTAATGACTCGACAAAATAAGAGCCTGCCAGCGGGTCAATGGTGCGGCAAATCGCCGATTCTTCCTGAATGATTATTTGTGTATTACGCGCAATGCGTGCTGAGAAATCAGTCGGTAGGCCGAGAGCCTCATCAAAAGCATTGGTATGCAAAGACTGTGTGCCGCCGAGTGTTGCGCCCAGAGCTTCGATGGTAGTACGAATAATATTGTTGTAGGGGTCTTGCTCGGTCAGGCTCCACCCTGAAGTTTGGCAGTGGGTGCGTAGCGCTAATGATTTAGGGTCGGTTGCGCCAAATCCACTGACCGCCTCACTCCAGAGGTAGCGTGCGGCGCGTAACATGGCGATGTTCATAAACAGATCCATGCCAATGCCGAAGAAGAATGAGAGGCGTGGGGCGAAGTCATCAATATTTAAACCGGCATTTAAGGCCGCTTTGATATATTCAATACCATCAGCAATAGTAAAAGCCACTTGCTGCACGCAGTTAGCGCCGGCTTCTCCCATATGGTAGCCACTGATGCTGATAGTGTTGAAGCGCGGCATATTTTGCGAACTCCAGGCGATGATGTCGGAAATAATGCGCATGGAGGGTTTGGGTGGGTAAATATAGGTGTTGCGGCACAGATATTCTTTCAGAATATCGTTCTGAATAGTGCCGGTCAGTAGCGCAGGATCCACCCCTTGCTCTTCGGCCGCGACGATATAAAACGCCAGAATGGGCAGCACCGCACCATTCATCGTCATCGAAACAGACATTTTATCGAGTGGTATTTGCTCGAACAGAACCTTCATATCCTCAACGCTATCAATTGCCACACCTGCTTTACCCACATCACCAGAAACGCGTGGGTTATCTGAGTCATAACCACGATGAGTGGCAAGATCAAATGCTACAGAAAGACCTTTTTGCCCCGCAGCCAGATTTTTGCGATAAAAGGCATTTGATTCTTTAGCCGTTGAAAAACCAGCATATTGGCGAATTGTCCAGGGCTGAGCGGCATACATTGTGGCTCTTGGCCCCCTAACGTAGGGTGCAAGACCGGGGAACGAGCCAGTGACCTCTAATCCATCAAGGTCACTGGCGGTATAAAGTGCTTTTACCGCAATACCTTCGGGCGTCTTGCTGATCAAATCTTCTATTTTTTTTCCTCGCTTGCTTAATTCTTTATTAGCGAGATTTTCCCACTCACGCATATCCACCATTTGTCTTGCTCCCAATTACTGGCAATAGAATGCCTATCGAAGGCTATGAGATATTCCTCGACGAAGGCTTTATACCCGTCATACTTCAAACTGCATGTGTGTTGGCTGCCATCACTACTCGGCCCGTCCATGGACCTCGCCTCTGCGAGGCCGCTGCAAGCAGCGTTCAAATCTGCTCCTGACCGATTTGTCACTCAAGTCATTGAGTTATCTCAACTCCTTGGGTTCATTTCGTTGCCGCCTTCCTGCAACTTGAATTATTTAGGGTATAGATTTTATTTAAGTAAGCGCTTTTTGCCGTGGGTTGTCGCGGGCAAAAAAGAACAGGGTGTCACGTCATTATTAGTCAGTGGGAATGCATCTAATTTGTGGTTTTGTTCATGTTTTTTTAGGAAAGGCGTCTTTCGTTATGAGATGTTGGTCATAAAAAAAGCACCCTTATTGGTTGGCTAGCCAATAATTGGGGTGCTATTTATAATAGGCGGGTTATTCGTGCTAACCAGCGAGCGGGTATCTCACTAAAAACGTTCGGGGTGCAGCAAATGTTCAACCGCTTTCTGCGCGTTAATCCAGTGTTGCCCGCCAAATAAATTACTGCGGTTCAATAAATAATAAAGCTGATAAATAGGTTGGCGCTCAATAAAATCGGCAGGCAGCGGCCAAACACGCTGATAACCATCATAAATTTGGGCGGGTAAGGCAGGGTAGAGCGGTAACATCGCAAGGTCGCACTCGCGATCTCCCCAATAACAGGCGGGATCAAAAATTACTGGCCCTTGGGCACTGGCAGCACAGTTAGCTGGCCATAAATCACCGTGTAGGAGTGAGGGCTGTGGCTGGTGGCCTTGTAAACGTGCTTGCACTAAGTCAGTTATCTGGTCGATATCACCAAAAGACATGCCTTTTTCCGCGGCTAACTGCAATTGCCAACCGATACGCTGCTCAGCAAAGAATTGCCCCCAACGGCGCTGCCAGCAATTAGGCTGCGGTGTGGTGGCCAGATCATTATCAAAATCCAGCCCGAATTGCAGTTGTTCGCTCCATTGATGCAGATGGGCTAATTGCTGGCCCAGACAATAGGCGTTATGCGCATCGAGTGGCTTTAGGGGGAGATACTCTAGTAACAGAAAACTGTAATCGCGATCGCTGCCCACGCCGTAGACTTCAGGGACTTGGACTGTTTTGCTGCGGGATAATAAAGCGAGTTGATCAGCTTCGGCGGTAAATATGGGTAGCATCTCGCGGGTATCGCATTTCACGAAAACCTCAGTCTCACCATAACTGAGACGCCAGGCTTCATGAATATCTCCGCCCGGTAATTCAGTCCTTTCCCTAATTTCAGCGGGACCGAGATATTCACCTAACAGACGATTCACTGCTTGCCACATGATTCACCCCCTATTAGCTGCCAGTTAAACCCTGTGAACTTGAAATTACAGGGTTGTTAGCGAGGTTAACTTATCCTCATCACTCGACTACATTAGCGCATCAGGATTAATGAGCCTAATCCATAAGGCTCATCCTGCGGGCTGGCATTAATGCTATTTAAATCGACTCCCGGCCGATTTGACATTCGCTGCTACCTGCAAGTCCAATGACTCTGGCTACAGATCATTAGGTTAGCGTCTTTATGGTGCGAAGAACAAGAGCTAGCGCACAGGGATACCCGTGCCGGATCAAACAAAAGACTGATTCTACTGGTAAAGCGTTAGTCGTTTCGCTGTTTTGCTCATCTTACGACAAAAATGGCATGGTAAAAAACTTGCTGCTGGCTGAATCTGAATAATAGATATGCCGTACAGCGTAATGGCCATCCGGCATATTTATTGGGACTTAATTGATTATAGCAGGTTACCTTTCGGCACGTTTTTAGCGCTAGCAGCTTTGGCCTGAGGGGATATTTTTCGGCCCTTTACGGGTTTTATATGGCTATAAATCAGGGCGACCACAAAGAACAGTGCCTGAATAATGACAATACAAGGACCCGTGGCACCATCAATATGGAAACTGATTAAGGTGCCCAGCACACAGGCCACCACTGACACCAGTGTGGCAACAATCAGCATTTGATCAAAACTACGGCAAACCATAAAGGCGATAATACCGGGGGCGATTAACATGGCGATAACCAGAATAACCCCAACCGCCTGCAATGATGCCACGATGGTCAATGCCAGCAGGCAAAGTAAGCCATAGTGCAGCAATTTGACCGGCAGCCCAATCACCCTGGCATGGTTTGGATCAAAGCAGTAGAGCATGAAGTCTTTACGCTTTAATAGCACCACCAACAGAGTGAAGCCGGCAATCCACAATGTCTGTTTCAGTTCCGCTAATGAAATACCCAGCATATTGCCGAATAAAATATGGCTGAGGTGCTGGTCTGTATCCATGCGGGAAAATAGCACCAGGCCAAATGCGAACATACCGGAGAACACAATCCCCATAACGGTATCTTCTTTGACCCGGCTATTATCTTTTAAATAACCGGTGGCAATCGCGCAGAATATACCCGAGACAAAGGCACCGATAACCAGCGGAATACCGAGCCAAAAGGCCAGCACAATGCCTGGTAGCACTGCATGAGAGATAGCATCCCCCATTAATGACCAGCCTTTTAACACCAGATAACAAGACAAGACTGCACACACCACACCGGTAATAATCGCGGCCACTATCGCCCGTTGCATAAAGGGGTAGGCGAAGGGTTCGCTGACCAGACTAAACAATGTATTCATACATTATCCTCTGGCAGATGGGGTAATGGGTGGCGGCGTTTTTGCCGTGAACGAAAACGGGTCGCCAGTAATCCGTGTTTCGGCGCGAAGAAAAAGGCTAAGAGGAAGACCAGTGTTTGTAAGGTCACAATGACCCCGCCTGTTGCGCCGTCCAGATAGAAGCTGAGATAAGCACCAAAGGCACTGGTAAAGGCACCAATGGCAATCGCTATCATCAGTAAGCGGCTGAAACGGTCCGTGAGTAGGTAAGCGGTCGCCCCGGGGGTCACCACCATGGCAATGACTAAGATCGCGCCAACAGTCTGTAAAGCCGCGACAGTACAGGCACTTAACAGGGTGAAGAACAAAATTTTCAGGCGCAGGGGTGAGAGTCCTATCGACATGGCGTGGCTTTCATCGAAAAACACCGCCAGCAAGTCTTTCCAGATCAGACATAGAATCACAAACGAAACCAAAATGATGATCTCTACCTGCAATACATCTTCGTCTGCTATCCCCAGAATATTACCGAAAATGATCGACTGGACATTGACCGAGGTAGGGTTGAGCGAAACAATTAATAAGCCAACAGCAAAAAAGGTCGAGAAGATGAAACCAATGATGGCATCTTCACGCAGACGAGTGATATGGCGCACTAATGTCATCGCCAATGCGGCGAGCATGCCGGTAAAGAATGCACCAGCGGCATAAGGCAGCCCAAGAGCATAAGCGCCAGCGACCCCCGGAACGACGGAGTGCGATAGCGCATCCCCCATTAGCGACCAACCTTTCAGCATCAGATATGCCGATAAGAATGCGCAGACGGCACCGACAATCGCACTGACCCAGATAGCCTTGACCATGTAATTGTAGTTAAACGGTTGCAGTAACAGTTCCAGCATCAGGGATTATTCTCCTTTGACTGACTCTGTGCCGGCGGGTCATTCTTGGTGTGACCATAAAATACCGCAGGACGTTCATCATCGGTAATGACCGTGACGGTGCGTGGGTCATTATCATCGTGCAGTGCCGTACCGGAGAGATTGATATGGCGCAGAACACCACCAAAAGTCATTTCGAGATTCTTTTGGGTAAAGGTGGTTTCGGTCGGCCCGGCGGCTAGCACGGTTTGGTTAATCAGAATCACGTGGTCACAAAATTCTGGCACGCTACCGAGGTTATGCGTGGAAACCAGAATCAGATGGCCTTCATCACGCAGTGCGCGCAATAAATCAATAATGGCATTTTCTGTTTTGACGTCAACACCGGTGAACGGCTCGTCTAATAACAAGACTGAACCTTGCTGTGCCAACGCGCGGGCCAGAAACACCCGTTTCTTTTGCCCCCCCGATAGCTCACCGATCTGACGTGACCGTAATGCCGTCAAGCCGACTCTCTCAATGGCTTTATCGACAATGGTTTTATCTTCACGGCTCGGGATGCGCAGAAAATTCATTTTGCCATAACGGCCCATCATGACCACGTCTTCCACCAACACTGGGAAGTTCCAGTCGACATCTTCGGTCTGCGGCACGTAAGCGATGGTATTTTGTTTTAAGGCATGGCTGATGGGTTTATGACTCAGCTCCACTTTCCCGATACTGGGTTTAACTAACCCCATAATACTTTTAAACAGTGTCGACTTACCGCTACCATTCACACCGACCAAGGCGCAAATTGTGCCACCGGTCAGTGAGAAACTGGCGTCATAGATAGCAGTATGCCCGTTGTTATAAGTGACAGTGACATTATCCACTACCAGCTCCGGGCGGACAAAAACAGCATGGCTCATTGACCAAATCCTTTCGCGATAGTTTGTACAGTGGCGTTAATCAGATCGATATAAGTGGGGACCGGCCCCTTTTCATTCGACAGAGAATCTACATATAACACACCACCATATTGTGCACCGGTTTCTTTGCTAACTTGTTTCGCCGGTTTATCGGAAATAGTACTTTCACTGAATATCACCGGGATTTTATTTGCGCGCATGGTATCAATCACGTGGCGCACTTGTTGCGGGGAACCTTGCTCTTCCGCATTAATTGGCCACAAGTAAACTTCTTTAAAACCATAATCTTTTGCCAGATAACTGAAGGCACCTTCACTGGTCACCAGCCACCGTTGCTGTGCGGGGATGCGAGATAAACGTTCACGCAACGGGGCATCCAAGGCGGCAATTTTTTCAGCATAAGCTTTGGCATTACGATTATAGGTTTCAGCATGGGTGGGATCGTGCTCCACCAGTGCTTTACGAATATTCTCAATATAGATTAAAGCGTTTGATGGTGACATCCAGGCATGTGGATTCGGAATACCTTTATATGGCCCCTCACGGATAGGCAGGGGGGTGATGCCATCTGTAACCACAGCCGAAGGGACATCTTTAATATTTTCAAAGAAACGCTCAAACCAGCGCTCCAGGTTCATCCCATTCCAGAGAATCAAGTCTGCTGATTGTGCCTTCACGATATCTCGTGGCGTGGGCTGATAGTCGTGAATTTCTGCGCCGGGTTTGGTGATTGACTCAACAATGGCAGCATCACCGGCGACATTCTGCGCAATATCTTGAATAATTGTGAATGTAGTCACAATTTTGAATTTTTTATCAGGGTCGCTGGGTTTATTTTCTGCCAAGGCTGAGTTGCTGATCATCGAGGAGAATGCAACAAGAGCCAATAGGGTAATGGCAGATAAAAAACGGGGTGTAATACGGCTAATTGAGTGCAGGTAGGGTATTTTTTGCTTAGTAAACATGGCGATGTTCCCTTTCTTTAAATGAAAATGATTATCAATATCATTAGCGATGAAGTCAAGCCTTGCCATACAATAAACTAAAACTTACCGATAGTTACTGAATATAGCCTGATCATTATGTTGATAATGGTCAAACTAGGCCAAAAAATCTATTTGGACGAGGTGACAACTTGTATATGCTACAAAACGGCTTATCAGCACGGGGAATACTGTGAATCCAAAAGTCGGTTGCCTAATGGCAATTTTATTGCTGGCGGGGTGTGCTAAACAAACTCCGTCACCACAAGCAAATAACGGGTGGCTGAAGAAAGCGCCACAGGGTGGTTTCCTTAACGCACCGAAAAGCAGCGGCGGTTCAAGTACAGTTGCCTATAGCGATGTAATTAAACAAGCAGCCAGCCATTACGGCGTTGATGAAACGTTGATTAAAGCCATTATTCAGGTGGAGTCTGGTTACAATCCTGATGTGGTGAGCACCTCGAATGCTGTGGGTTTGATGCAGATTAAAGCCTCTACCGCTGGTCGAGATGCCTACCGGATGAAAGGGCGTGATGGTCAACCGAGTTCAGGTGAATTAAAAGATCCGGTGAAGAATATTGATATTGGCGCGGCGTATATCAATATTTTGCAAAACCAGCAGTTAGCGGGGATAAGTGATCCGCAAACATTGCGTTATGCCACCATCGTTTCTTATGCCAATGGTGCGGGGGCGATGCTACGGACTTTTTCATCAGATAAACGGCTGGCAGTAAATAAAATAAATAGTCTTAGCCCGAACGAGTTTTATCAGCATATACAAAAGAAACATCCGGCCGCACAAGCCCCACGCTATTTGTGGAAAGTAGATACCGCGTACCGGGCAATGTCAGAGTAATATTAAAACGCTAACCGATGTAGTCTTATAGGCGCCGTAACTGTTATCAGTATAAACATCGGCTAGCGTTTCCCTCTTCAATCTCACTCTTGGTTATGCAAGTGCTGGATGGTAGTTGGCAATAATGTCCAGGATGCCGTTTATAATAAATTGTACGCCCATACACACCAGCAAGAACCCCATCAAGCGTGAAATGGCTTCAATGCCGCTTTTGCCCACCCAGCGCATAATGGCCCCGGAACTGAGCAGTGAACCCCATAAAATCAATGAAACACAAAGAAAAATCAGCACTGGGGCAACCGTAACGACCCATGGGCTGAATACGGTATGGCCTTTCATTGATGCGGCAGAACTGATTATCATGGCAATAGTACCTGGCCCAGCGGTACTTGGCATCGCCAGTGGCACAAAAGCGATATTGATAGATTTTCGCTTCTTTAAATCCTGCGATTTTGCTTCTAATTGCGTATCTTCAGCGGATTGCTGCGGAAAAAGCATACGAAAACCGATAAACGCCACAATTAGCCCACCGGCAATCCGCAAACCGGGAATCGATATGCCGAAGGTATTCATCACAACCTGACCGGCATAATAAGCGATGGTCATAATAAAGAAGACATAGATTGATGCCATCTTCGACTGATGATTGCGCTCTTCGCTGGTCATATTGCCAGATAACCCGAGTAATAGGGCCACTGTTGTTAACGGGTTTGCCAGTGGCAGCAGTAATATCAAGCCTAAACCAATGGCTTTACATAATTCGAAAATACTTTGCATCAGTCTTGCTCCGAAAATAACATCAAACGCACCCGATGAAAGTAGAGCATATCAGGCAATTAATTGCATATCGGGCCAATATACCCGCACTGAGTATTATTACTCAGTTTGCCACTCTACGCGATACGTCAGGTAAAAGGCTATCGGGGATTAACTCATGGCGGGGGAATCACTGATAAGTGAAAGGGTTGAGTGAATAAATACAGCCAACGTCACTGCAACTTATATGTGATATAGATCAAATCTCTGGCGAGCAACAGTTGGTTCAATAGGGTAGATCCAGAATAATCATGTCAGCATTAATTTCTGCAAGGAATACGGTTTTGTGCATTTGTGATATCAGCGTTGAAGACGAATATACTCGTCAGCCACTATCGGCTTCTGCCGCGTGGGTGTTAGATACGCAAGCCGCGCGTGCGCGTGGTCGGTTACGTTTTTTAAAACCTAAGCGTGAAGCCCGGCCGCGTTGGCGTTTAGCCCCCCTGAAAGATACCTACGAAATTCGTTTTTATCCTAACCGTATGCCAGAACTCTGGTTCTTCAGTGCGGAGAATGCGGCCAGAAAACGGCTCTGATAGTTAAATGTGGAGTAAGCTGATATGGCCTTTAACGCCGATGAACGCAATGCGCTGTTAGCCGTCAAAGGGGTCGGGCCAATGGTAGTCACCCGCCTGGAACAACTCGGTTTTACCTCCCTTGCGCAACTCAGTCAGGCGGATATGGGTGAAATTGTCACCAGTGCCGCGGCCATGGTGGGTTCTACTTGTTGGAAGAATAGCCCGCAAGCGCGCTCAGCGATTCAAGCTGCCATAGCGTTGGCTAAAACGCACACATCTGAGTGAGCTGGTTGTAGCCACCTCCCGTCTGGGCCTCTCTTCATGAGGCCAGCTATCTGCTTCGCTCACAGCACTTATTGCTTCTGCTGGGGCTTCTCTGAATATGGCAGCAGTAAGTCATCCAGTATTTGCATTCTTTCTGCTACCGGAAGATATAACCAACGCGTAAACCAAGGTGTTTTGGCGGTGCATTGCTGGTGTGTTTGTTGGAAGTAGCGTTCGAGATCCGACAGATCGTCTGTAATCTTTTGCATTATATTTCTCCCCTCGTTGACCGGTGAACAAATCATAGACAACAAAATACGGAAGAAAAACGGATGGAAAGTATTATTTTGTTCCGTATTTATCATTGTCAGGGCAAAAGCTAAACAGTGAGAGATGCACGGTAGGGGGCGGTTGCGCGTTTTTGGCGTGAGAAATGGTGGATAGCGGCCAAATAAAACGCCCCGATTGCATGAACAATCGGGGCGGCGTTCCAGTAACCATTGCTACACGGAAACGGAAATTGATTATGAGCACATCCTGTAGAAATAGCAATACACCCAGCGCTACTCAAAAGCAATAGATCATAATGTAAATCATTGTTGGTGGTGATAAACACCTTTACACAGCCAATGTCAGCCGTCTCTGTAGGTTTTTTGTTCCCAATTCGTTTCTTTGCCAATACCGTAATGCAGCCAACGTTAAATTAGGGGGTGAGTCCCCCCTGTTGCATTCGTTGTTCAATCCAGCGGCGAGCCTGAACAATTTCCGCCACCGGTTCCTCTGCTTTCTCCGTCCACATTTCAATCAGGAATGCGCCGCGATAATTGAGTTGATTAAGTGTCTTAAAAACATTGACGAAATCCACGCATCCTTCACCAAAAGGCACATCACGAAATTGCCCTGGTGACTGGTCAGTGACTGGATAAGTATCTTTCAGATGAATGGCTGCAATACGGTCAATTCCTATCGATAACTCATTACTGACATCATTACCCCAGGCACTCAGGTTGCCGACATCAGGATAAACCGTGAACCACGGTGAAGCGAGGCAGTTATCCCAGACCTTCCATTTACTGATTGAATTGATAAACGGCGTGTCCATTATTTCGACCGCCAACATAACCTGCGCGGCGGCTGCCTGTTGCACCGCCCATTGCAGCCCTTCGGTAAAGCGCCTTAGAGTGCCAGCATCCTGCTCTTCGTAATAGACATCATAGCCCGCCAACTGAATGGTGCGGATACCCACGTCTTTCGCCAATTGAATCGCTTGTTGCATCAAAAGGTAGGCCTGCTTTCTCAGCTCGTCATCATGGCTGCCAAAAGGGAAACGGCGATGAGCCGACAAGCACATGGAAGGGATTGCAATCCCGGTTTCTAACATGGCATCAACCAGAGATAAACGCTGTGCTTTGCTCCAACTGAGCCGGGCTAACCTTTCATCTGTTTCATCGATAGACATTTCAACAAAATCAAAACCACATGCTTTGGCTAAGGCTAAACGCTCAGGCCAGCTCAAGTGCTTAGGCAATGCTTTTTCATAAATACCTAATGGATGTTGGCGCATATTATTTCCCCCAAATAGCGTCAATGGCATGGTGAAACGCGGTGGCGGTAGCTACGGGATGTTCGGCTTCAGACAGTGCACGGCCGACAATAAAGGCACGTACCGCAATGGTGTGGAAGAGGGGTAAATCAGCAGGAGTGATACCGCCGGTAACCGACAGTTCGATTCCTAAGTCGGACAGTGCCTGCATCCTCTCTAGATCAGCCTGGCTCCAGCTTTGTCCGCAGGCTTGAGCATCGCGGCCACGATGATAAATGGCTTGAGTTAACCCTAAGTCACGCCAGTTTTTAGCGTCATTTAGCGTCCAGTGACCAAACAGTTCTATCTGGATATCGCCATCATGTTGCTTTGCCACCTCCAATGCGGCTGCCATGGTGGCGAGAGGGGCTGCGCAAATCACCGTCATCCAGTTTGCGCCAGCAGAAAATGCTTGCTGCGCCAGTGTGGCGCCCGCGTCAGCCACTTTAAGATCAGCAACCAGCGTATGTTGTGGATACCGTTGACGTAGAGTTTTGACTGCCTGAATACCTTCACTGATACACAGGATGGTACCGGCCTCGATGATATCGACATGGCGGTGCAGCAACGCGGTGGTCGCCAGTGCGGCATCAAGCCGGGTATGGTCCAGTGCGAGTTGTAATTGCGGCCTGAGGTGCTGAGTTGTCATAGTATCAATGTCCTAAATAGAGTCGGTGCCGCAACCTTGCCTGAGCAATAGAAGCTCATTGCAAAGTGCCAAGAGCAGCAACCAGAGCCTGATAGCGGAGATATTTATCCTGATATGCCTGTCGGGCGTGCTGATCGGGTTGCAGAGTATGCAGTTGCGGGGTTAAGGCCTGCTGAGCATCACTGAAATCGACAAAGCGCCCCGTGCCGACCATTGCCGCCAGTGATGCGCCCAGGCAGCCAGTCTCCTCAACTTGCGGCAGCTCTACCGGTAACCCGCTGATGTCGGCAAACATCTGCATCCATTGCTGTGATTGAGCCGGTCCGCCGGTAATCCGTAGTGCGCTGACGGACGAAAAACGTTTCAGCATTCGGTTGAGGTGGGTCATATGGCTGAATACCACCCCTTCGTAGATGGCTTGCACCAGATGTTGGCGCTGGTGGAAAGATTGCATGCCATAAAATCCGGCACACATTCCTAATCCAGCGTTGGAGCCATATAAAAACGGCACAAACAGTAGCTGGCTACCTGCTTTGGGTAACTGTGCTACCCATTGATTAAGCTGTTGGTAGTCTGTTTTCCCGCCCTCAGCACCAAACCATTGGTGGGTAAACCACTCCAGATTGGCCGCAGAGGTCGGGCTGGCTTCATGCACAATATATTTACCTGCTTCGGCATAACGGCCATAAACGAAGGGATATTCAACATCAGCTTTAAGCTGGTCGGTGATTCCCGAGGTCACCGACCAGGTCCCCATCACTGCATTTAATCGGCTTTCATCCTTCAGGCCGGCACAGAGGGCGGTAGAGACCACATCAAACAAACCGCCGACAACGGGGAGGCCAACCGGCAGACCGGTGGCATTGGCGGCAGCCTGAGTGATGGTGCCGACAATTTGTGCCGAAGCCACAATCGGTGGCAGGGCCGCCATAACTTCAGGGATACCTAGCAGTTGTGCCAGTGCGGGTTGATAGCCACCTTCGGCCATCGGATAGAGATTAGATTCTGAGATATTGGTCTCTTCGCAACCTAATTGGTCGGTCAGGCAGTAACGCAAATAGTCGTGGGCCATCAGAATGCTGCCAATCTGCTCAT
Source organism: Yersinia sp. 1252 StPb PI (assembly GCF_048593885.1). Lineage (NCBI taxonomy): Bacteria > Pseudomonadati > Pseudomonadota > Gammaproteobacteria > Enterobacterales > Yersiniaceae > Yersinia > Yersinia sp. 1252 StPb PI. The sequence continues at coordinate 17,670 of NZ_JAZGQE010000094.1, forward strand.
AACGGCCGGGTTGATGTTCTTTCAACCAGCGCAGCAAGGACACTGGGTGTCCGGTCCACAACGTTTGGCGGGTGATTGGGTAGAGCATTTGTGGGATGCCATCTCGCTGCCACTGTTTAACCAATGACAGCGCCCGTTGGTCAGAGGATAATATGGCATTGCCTAATGGCTCACCTTTTTTATTAAGTAAAAACAGTCCCTTACCTTGAGCGGAAATGCCCACGCCCTGAATATTGCTGGAGGGAATCGTGTGGCGGGCTAACAGTTGGCGAATCACCGCACTCATTGCCTGCCATAGCACAGTCATATCGCGCTCAGCCCATCCCGGCTGGGGGCTGATAATGGCTAAATTTTGCCGCGCGATCCCGCATTCGTTACCGTCTCGGTCATACAGACCCGCTTTAATAAAGGTGCCGCCACAATCGATACCCAACCAATATTCCATTTCAGCCTCCGGTCAGCTTTTTTGTCTATTTTGGGCAGCAACAGTGCCAATAAGGAGGCGACAGCTAGTGATATAAATATCAAGTATATT